>NZ_CACWEU010000179.1:0-4641 GCF_902760015.1 Candidatus Ruminimicrobium bovinum | reverse complement strand
TGCAATCTGCAATTGTTGCCGACCTTCCTACTTTTACAAGGCAGGAACTTATTTCAAATATTGAAGACCGGCTTAAATATATGTCGTGCAGAGTAAAAGGAGTAAAATTTTATATATATAAAGTTAAACCGAGAGAAAACCTTTGGACTATTGCAAAAAAACACGGTTATTCCGTTCATACCATAATAGGTTGCAACCCTCAACTTGAAACATATAATGTATATGTTAATCAAAAACTTTTAATGCCGAACATAGGCGGTTGTTTGCACCCGGTATCAAAAGAAGATACAATTGAAAGTATAGAAAAAAGATACGATATTGACGAAAAGCAATTAAGAGAAGTTAATATCAATTTATCAAACTTAAATCAATGTGAATATATTTTTATTCCGAGAAGAAGACCGGCAGTTGATTTAATGAACGAAAAAATGCAGGAAAAATATGCTTTAAGAGATTTATTTATTTCTCCGCTTGCAGGCAGGTTAAGCAGTGTATTCGGAACAAGGAAACACCCCGTAACAGGGCAAATAAGTAAACACGGCGGAATTGATATTGCCGTTAAAGAAGGCACATGGGTAGGTGCGGCGGCTGACGGAATAGTTACAGTTGCAGGTTCGGGAGTCGGACATTACGGAACGGCTGTTTTTATAGATCATCAAAACGGATATGTAACACATTACGGTCATTTATCAAAAGTGCATGTAAGGGTAGGTCAAAAAGTTAAAGCAGGGCAACTCATAGCAAAAAGCGGTTCTACAGGAAGAGCAACAGGACCGCATCTTCATTTTACCGTTAAGAAAAACGGTCAAAGTTTAGACCCTCTGAAATTTTTATGGTAATAATTTTAAAGTTCATACTCGTCAAGAATTTCACCTACTATTTCTTCTATAATATCTTCCAAAGTTACCATGCCTAAAATTCTATCATTTGAATTTTTAACAAAAGCTATATGTGTTTTACCGGATTGTAACTCTCTTAAAAGTTCTCCTATTTTTTTATCGGAATCTATAAAATATGCTGGTTTTATAAAACTCTTTATTTTAAATTCTTTTTGTTGCTGCCACATAAGTAAAATATCGTTTATATGTATATAACCTATAATATTTGATTTTGAATTTTTATATACCGGAACTCTGCTTCTTGAAGTTTCAACAACCATATCAATAAAAATTTCCGTTTCATTATCTATATTGACGGATTCTATATCTTTAAAAGGTGTCATTATTTTTGAAACCGGTGTTTCGGTAAACCATAAAGACCTTTCAATCATCAATGAAATATCTTTATCAAAAATACCTTCGTTATCCGCTTCCAAAATTAAAGTTTTCACTTCTTCTTTGCTTAAAACGGAATATTCATCTTCGTCATTATTTTTAAATATAAAATCCAACAATTTCACTACTGGAAACAAAAAAGGTTTTGTTAAAGTCTCAAGTTTTGATAAAATCGGAACGGCAAACAATGTAATTTGCTGGGAATGCCCTCTGCTGTAAATTTTTGGAGTTATTTCACCGACTATTAAAACGATAAACGTTGCAATAAGCCATGTTATAAATTCAACAATACTTCTGTCTATTGCCCAAAAAACGGTTACGGCAAGCCATCCCGCCAAAAAACTTACCATCATATCCGAAAAAACATTTCCGGTTAAAATTACCGTCAACAAATAATACGGACTGTTTAACCACCTTAAAAGCGGTTTTGCCATTGATTTTTTTAAAACGATTAATTTTTTTACTCTGTATTTGGAAAGACTGTTTAATGCAATTTCGGATGCCGACCAAAATGCCGACAACATTAAAAAAAATATAAGTAAAACAAAACCTAAGAAAACAAACATTTGAATATTTTATCCTGTTTGGAAAACATCAATGTTTTATTCTCAACATCGTAATCCGTATATCCTTCAAGATGAAGAATTGAATGAATTACAAGGTAGCACAATTCCTGTTGATAAGTAAACCCGTATTTTTTTGCATTTTTTTGCGGTCTGTTATCCGAAATATAAATATCACCTAAAAATAATTTTTCGTCAACCAAAAAAGAAATAACATCAGTTATTCTGTTAACTTTTCTATATTTTCTGTTCATTTTTTTTATTTCAATATCACTTATTTGCGTAAAACTGATGCTGTAATTTTTTATTTTTTCATATTTTAAAGTAAATTCCGCCGTTTTTTTCATAAGCGGAACAAATTTTTCATTAAACCCCGTAAATATAAGTTCTTTTTGTTTCATTATTTTTCTTCCGTTTTTTTATAATCTATTCTTGCATGATAAATTCCGCATAAAGTTGCAGTCATACTGTCTGCAATTTTTGCCAAATCATTTAAAGTAATGGAACAGTTCGAAAATTGTCCGTCGGTAAATTTATTGTTTATAACTTTTTCTACAAGTTCTTTAAGTTTTCCGGCATTTTTATCGGGAATTATTCTTGAAATTGCTTCAACCGAATCGGCTATCATTAAAATTGCGGTTTCTTTGCTGGTAGGTTTACTTCCCGGATAACGAAAATCCTGTTCATTAACATCTTTACTGTTTTCCAATGCCCTGAAATAAAAATATTGTATTAAAGATGTTCCGTGATGTTGCCTGATAAAATCAACAACCACTTCATCTATTTTATATTTTCTTGCAAGTGCAACACCGTCTTTAACATGTGAAATTAAAACAAGCCCTGACATTGAAGGCGATAAATTATCGTGAGGATTTTCGTTTTTATTTTGGTTTTCAATAAAATATTCGGGGTTTTTAAGTTTACCTATATCGTGGTAATAAGCACCTGTTCTTGTAAGCAAAGAATCCGCACCTATTGCCGTAGCCGCCTGTTCCGCAAGGGATGCCGTTATTAAACTGTGATGGTAAGTTCCCGGGGCCTCAACCATCAATCTTTTTAAAAGAGGGTTGTTAAAATCGGAAAGTTCTACAAGTTTTATATTTGTTGTTCTTGAAAAGAGCATTTCCAAAAGAGGAAGTGCAGCCAGTATAATTAAAACAGATATAAAACTGTTAAGCATTGCAAACCATAAAGACAAACCGACTGACTGGACTTCAAAAAATCCTAAAATATGAAAAATTATAAGCATTCCTGCCATAACAACAAAAATTTTAAAACCTATTTTTGAAAACTGAGAACGACTGTGTATTTGGCGAATATTTATAAGTGCAACCAATGCACTTGCAACATGCATAATCGGAAGTGCGGCATGAAAACCGTTTGTCATCAACATAAAAACTGCCGTTACCATTATATATATTAAACTGAATTTTATTGATATTAACAATGATAATAAAACGGCAAATGCCGAAACGGGAAAAGCTATAACAGAAAGACTATCTTGAAGAATTTGAAAAAATAAAAAAGAAATTATTGTTATAAAACACATAAGCATAACAACATTTGAATTTTTGATATTTTCTTTTTCCTGGTCGGCAAAATAAAAAATAACAAGTATAAATATTAATGAAAGGAAAATAAAAACAAATAAAAAATTTTTATAAGTGCTGCCAAGCTGGCTTAGTATCATAAAAAACAAAAGACAATAAGAAATAATACCTGTTACTGCCGGTTTTATTTTTATTTCTTTTTTAAAAATATTATTTTTTGACAACCTGATATTAGGGGCATAAACATCACTGTCATCTAATTTTTTTATTAGAAGAAGTAAAAAATTTTCTATTTTATTTTTCAACCAGCTATTTAGTTTCTCCACCGTTTTTACTTCCTTCGGTTTGTTTTACTTCTATTTTTTTATTTATTTTTATACCGAGTTCTCTTAATTGTTTTTCGGCAACCTCCGCCGGTGCATTTGATAACGGACAAATTGCTTTTTGTGTTTTAGGAAAAGCTATAACTTCTCTAATTGATTCTTCCCCTACAAGCAATGCACATAACCTGTCAAAACCTATTGCAAGCCCGCCGTGAGGAGGTGCACCGTAAGTTAATGCATCAAGTAAAAAACCGAATTTTTCTTTTGCCGATTCTTCGGTAATATTTAAAAGATTAAATACTTTTGCCTGCATATCGGATTTATGTATTCTTATCGAACCGCCTCCGAGTTCAACACCGTTTAAAATAACATCATAAGCCCTTGCCTTTGCCTTGCCTGCCTGTTCCTGAGTCAATTTATCAACATCTTCATCTTTTACCGCTGTGAAAGGATGATGGTTTGCAACCCATCTTTTTTCTTCCTTATCCCATGCAAATAAAGGGAAATCAACCACCCATAAAAAATTGAATTTATTTTTGTCTATAAGTCCTAATTCTTTACCCATTTTTATTCTTAATGCGCCGAGCCCCTGTGCAACAATTTCCGGCTCGTCGGCTAAAAACACAACCAAATCACCGTCTTTTGCTTCAAGTTTATTTATTATTGTATCTATTTCTTCTTTGGTGAAAAATTTTACGATATTTGATTCTGCACCGTTTGAGGTTATTTTCATCCAGGCAAGCCCTTTTGCACCGAATTCACCGACGAATTTTGTAAGCCCGTCAATTTCGGACCTTGAAAATTTCGCACCGCCTGTTATACATAAACCTCTTACGACATTACCTTTTGCTATAACATTTTTAAATACTCCGAAACCGCAATTTGCAAGTTCCTTTGTAAAATCTTTTATTTCCATTGCAAACCTTGTATC
>NZ_CACWEU010000178.1:0-27991 GCF_902760015.1 Candidatus Ruminimicrobium bovinum | reverse complement strand
TCAAGAAGGTAAATTGTGGATGTTACAGTGCAGAGTTGGAAAGAGAAACGGTCCTGCCGCAGTTAAAATGGCAATGGACATGATAAAAGAAAAACTTATTACAAAAGAAGAAGCTGTACTTAGAGTTTCTCCTGCACAATTGGATGAATTATTACACCCTATTATAGATTCTAAAGCAGAAAAAGGTGCAAAAGTTTTGGCAAAAGGTCTTCCTGCAGGTCCCGGAGGAGCTAACGGTCAAATAGTATTTTCTGCAGAAGATGCAGTTGCTTGGGCAAAGAAAGGTAAAAAAGTTATTCTCGTCAGAGAAGAAACTAACCCTGAAGATGTTGAAGGTATGAGAGCAGCTCAAGCCGTATTGACAGCCAGAGGCGGTATGACCTCACATGCTGCACTTGTTGCAAGAGGATGGGGAAAATGCTGTATAGTAGGATGTGCAGATGTTGCTGTTGATTTGGCAAAGAAAACAATGACAATCGGCGCAAAAAAATTTAAAGAAGGCGATTATTTAACACTTAACGGAACAAAAGGTTTTGTATATGAAGGAGCATTGGCAATGGTTGATGCTACCGAAAATAAAATTTTGTTCGATTTCTTAAAAGTTTGCGATTCTATCAAGAGACTTAAAATCAGAACAAATGCGGATAACCCTGCAGATGCCAAAAAAGCAAGAGCTTTCGGTGCCGAAGGTATCGGCCTTTTCAGAACGGAACACATGTTCTACGGTGAAAATTCGGAAAAACCTTTATTTGCATTAAGAAAAATGATTGCTTCAGCCACAACGGAAGAAAGAAAGAAAGCTTTGGACGAAATGTTTCCTTATATGAAAGACAGTATTAAAGGAACAATGGAAGCTATGGACGGATATGCGGTAACAATCAGATTATTGGATCCTCCGTTGCATGAATTTATCCCGAGAGAAAAAGCTCAACAGGAAATAATTGCTAAGAGTTTAAAAATTTCTTTGGATGAATTCAGATCAAGAGCGGAAGCTCTTCACGAATCCAACCCTATGATGGGGCACAGAGGAGTCCGACTCGGTGTTACATATCCTGAAATAACCGAATATCAGGTTAGAGCAATATTTGAAGTTGCGGTTGAACTTTTGAAGAAAGGCAAAAAAGTTCATCCTGAAATAATGGTTCCGGTTGTATGTACGGATAACGAATTGAAACTTCAAAAAGCTATAGTTGAAAAAGTTCACGCGGAAGTTTTGGAAAAAGCAAAAATTAAAAAACTTGACTATTCTTTCGGAACAATGATAGAAATACCGAGAGCTGCATTAACGGCAGACAAATTGGCAAATGTAGCGGAATTCTTCTCATTCGGAACAAACGATTTAACACAGATGAGTTTCGGTTTCTCAAGAGATGATGTCGGTGCTTTCTTAGGCGACTATCAGGAAAAGAAAATATTGGCTGCAGATCCTTTCCAAACAATAGACCAGGAAGGTGTCGGCCAATTGATTAAGATGGGTCTTGAAAAAGGTAGAAAAGTAAGAAAGGACATGAAAATAGGTATTTGCGGTGAACACGGCGGAGAACCAAAATCGGTTGAATTCTGCGATTCCATCGGAATGACTTATGTTTCCTGCTCACCTTTCAGAGTTCCTATAGCAAGACTTGCGGCAGCACAAGCAGTTGCAAAACAAAAAAAGAAAAAATAAGTTTTAATAAATTTTGGGGGCGGAACAGCTGTTCCGCCCCCAAGAGGTTTTATGTTTTCTAAAACTAAATTATTATTTTCTTTTTTTATTCTGTTTTTATCTTCTTTTGTCTATGCACAAACACAACGGTTACCCGCAACTGAAACAATAAATTTGCCGGCAAATCAAAATATTCAGGTATTTTCATATAAGCAAAAAGCATTTCTTGCTTTTGCCGTAACGGGTACCGAAATTTCCCCAAATAATTCAATAGGGCTTGCTTCACAAACGGAATTTCAATTTTATCAACTTAATAAAAATGTAAAAATAAAACAATGGGAATTAAAAATTACTGATAATAATTCTAAAGAAATATTTATTTCTTCCGGAACCGTTTTCCCGGATAAAAATATAATTTGGAATGCAACTTTGGAAAACGGTAATGTTGTTGAAGGTAAATTTAAATATTTTTTTAAAATTATTATAAATAAAAAAGAAGAAATCGGACTTGACGGAACAATTACCGTTGACGGTACTTTACCTTATGTTTTGTTGCAAACAACAATGGATACAATTGTAATTTCCGAAGACAAATTATTAAAGGAATTAATTTTAACACCTAATATCGGTGATGAAAGCGGTATTGATTTTGAAAAAACAAATTTAAAAATAGTAACGGAAAAAAATATTCCGGTTAAAACATGGAAATTAAAAAATTTAGAATTTCAAAACATTGTATGGGACGGTAAAGATGATATATATAACGAATTTGTTTTTCCGGGGCAGTATAAGGCGATACTTACGGCTTATGACTTGATGGGAAATTATAATGAAGTTCATCAAAATATAACGGTTTTAAAATGTGATGTTAAAGGTGAAATTTCGGATATAGTTGTGAAAGAAGAACCGAGAGGTCTTCTTGTAGATTTATCAAGCGTGATACTTTTTTCGTCCGGAAGTTTTACAATAAATGAAGATGCCGTTCCGTTATTGGAGCAAACGGTAAAAATATTAAAAGCATATCAGGCAAATAAAGTTTTAATAGAAGGTTATACGGATGACAGTGAAACAAAAGACCCGTTAACATTGTCTTATAACAGAGCACAGGCGGTATATACTTATTTAACAAAGGAAGGTATTCAGGCAGACAGGTTACAGGCCGTGGGCTACGGGCAGGAAAATCCCATAGCTTCAAATAAAGATAAAAAAGAAAAAATTAAAAACAGAAGGGTTAATATTATTATTTTGAAAAAAGAAGAACATGATGAAAATAATTCGGATGAGCAGGTAACCGAAGAAACTGATGAAATTGCCGATACTCTTTAGTTGTTATATAAGCCAGCATTAAGCTGAAAATTTGAAAAGCAAATTTTTTTTAGTATAATAGGAATGTTATTCTTATAATTTATCGGGAGACTGTATGAAACACGTTTTAAGTTTTATGATGGTAGTAATGATGTTTTTTGTATTAAGTGCTTGTAAGCAACAGGATGAAAATGTAATTGCAAATGTCGGCAGTGAAAAAATAACGGAAGAAATGTTTGTTGAAAGGGTAAATTCCGCACCTCCGGCATACCAAGCTTATGTAAACAGCGAGCAGGGTAAAAAGCAGTTTATAGATTTATTGGTAAGAGAAAAATTAATTATTGAATCCGCCAAACAGGCAAAAATAGATAAAAGTCAGGAATACAAAGATTCACTTAAAGCTTTTGAAGAGGAACAAAAAAAACAATATGCCGACTATCAGGACGGTTTAATGATGGAAATATTCTTAAAAAATTTACAAACAACATTAAACCCTACGGAAGATGAAATAAATAAATATTATCAGGAACATAAACAGGATTTTACAAATCCTGTAGCTGTTGTTGTAAAACATATTTTGGTGCAGTCTAAAGAAGATGCCGAAAAAGCACTTGAAAGATTAAAAAATAAAGAATCGTTTGATAAAGTTGCACAGGAAATGTCTACGGACAGAATATCGGCACAAAAAGGCGGTTTGATAGGTCCTTTTAAGAAAGGCGAGTTAATTCCCGCATTTGAAACGGTTGCGTTTAATTTACAAAAAGGTGAAATTTCGGATATGGTAGAAACTCCTTTCGGAATACATATTATTACAAAAGTGTCCGAACAGGCATTACCTGCAGTTTCCGAAGAAGTAGCAAAAGAAGAAATAAAAAGAATATTGGAAAAACAAAAAATTGAGGATTGGTTTGAAAATACAAAAAATAAATTGAACGTAACAATAGATTACAACAAATTAAATTCAATACAGGAGGAACAGTCCGAACAACAAGAAGAACAAAAAGAAGAAGGTTTAAATAATTTGGATGTTGAATAAAAAGGAGATTCTAAAAATGAAAAAAATTTTAGTCGGTTTATTTTGTATTTGTGCAATAGCATGTTTTTCAATAGCGGAAGAAACAGCAGGTGACAAAACTTTGGCAGTTGTTAACGGTGAGCCGTTAATGAATTCCGAATTTGTTAAAATTGCCTCACCTATCATAGAACAACAAATGCAAATGACTCCGGTTGCAGAACAAACCGAAGAACGTCTTAACAATTTAAAAAATCAAATTTTAAATCAAAAAATAGATCAAATGCTTTTGATACAGGAAGCTAAAAAAGCAAAAATTAAAATTCAAAAAAGAGAAGTTAACGATGCCGTTAACCAAATAAAAAAGAGATTTGCAAACGATGCGGATTTTACTTCGGAACTTAAAAAAGAAGGCATTACTTATGCTCAGTTTGAAAAAAGAATAGAAGAACAATTAATGAGTATGAAATATGTTGAACAATCAATGAAAAATAAAGTACAACAACCTACAGAAAAAGAATGTAAAGCTTTTTATGACAATGTTCGTAAACAAATGAGAGGAGAAAAAGTTGACGCTGCCGATGACCAAAAGGATTTAATAAATAATGTTGCCGTTTTATTAAAAAGAATGTCTTCGGAACAATTAAGAGTAAGACAGATATTTATAAAATCTCCAAAAGGTTCTTCGGCGGAAGAACAAAAAGCAGCTTCCGCAAGAGTTGCTAATGTAAAAAAAGAATTGGCTAAGAACACTTTGAGTTTTGCGGATTTATCGGAAAAATATTCCGAAGATGAAGCTTTAAGACAAAGAAAAGGTGATATGGGTATTATAGTAAAAGGCGATTTGGCAAAACCTTTGGAAGATGCCGTATTTAAATTACATGTAGGCGAATGGACTAAAGAACCTATAAAAAGCGATTACGGTTATCATTTTTTCAGAGTTGAAGAAAGAAAAGCAAGTACAAGTTTTGTTTATGACGATGTAAAAAAAGATTTGATGGAAGTTTTGTATCAGCAAAACACAAAAAAAGCTTATGATAAATGGCTTGAAAGTATAAAATCAAAAGCAACAATAAAAATAAATCAAACCTGGTAATATGAAACCGAAAGTAGCAATAACAATCGGTGATCCTGCAGGTATAGGGCCGGAAATAGTTTTTAGGGCTGTAAATTCTTTGAAAGTTCAAAGGGTTTGCAGCCCTTTTGTATTCGGTGACAAAAAAGTTATTGAAAAATATTTCAATATAAACGATTCAAAGTGCCAATTTTATTTTACATCAAATTATAAATTCTCAATTAAACCGGGCAATCCTTCAAAGCTGTCGGGTTTAATTGCATATTCTGCAATTGAGCATGCAGTTAAAATGTGTTTGGAAGGAAATTTCAAATGTATTGTAACGGCACCCGTTTCAAAAGAATCGTTTAAACTTGCAAAAACGAAATATTTTGCACATACGGAAATTCTTGCGGATTTAACGAAAACAAAAAAGTTTTGTATGATGATGATATGTAATGATATAAATTCGGTTATGGTTACAAGGCATTTACCGGTCAGTGAAATTTCAAAAAAACTTACCGTAAAAAACATTATGGAAACGACTGAAATTTCTGCAGGTTTGATTGAAAAAATGTTAAAAAGAAAACCTAAAATAATTTTTTCTTCCTTAAATCCTCATTGCGGTGATAACGGTTTGTTAGGAAACGAAGAAAAGCAAATCATAATGCCCGCAATAAAAAAATTAAAAGCAAAAAAATATAATATTGCTGATTTGTTTTCCTGTGATGTTGCATGGTCGAAAATGCTTGCAAATAAATATGATTTAATGGTTTGTATGTATCACGACCAAGTTATGACCCCGTTAAAAATTATCAATAAAAATAAAATAGTTAATTTAACGGCCGGATTGCCTTTTATAAGAACTTCTCCCGGGCATGGAACGGCATTTGATATTGCGGGTAAAAATAAAGCAGACGAAACTTCAATGATAGAAGCAATAATAACGGCAGTAAAATTCGGTAAATAATTAAAAATTTACATTTCTTTTCTGCCGGCAATTGCACGAGATATTGTAATTTCATCGGCATATTCAATATCTCCGCCGACCGGCATACCGTAACCCAAACGAGAAACTTTTATACCGAGCGGTTTAATTATTTGTGCCAAATAAACGGCGGTAGTTTCTCCTTTCGAGTCCATATCGGTAGCAAGTATAACTTCTTTAACTTCTCCTGTTTTTAACCTTGCGAGTAATTTGTCAATTCTTATATCTTTGGGGCCTATGGCATCAAGCGGCGATAATGCACCGCCCAACACGAAATAAAGTCCGTTAAAATCTTTAACTTTACTTACGGCTATTAAATCCTGCGGTGTTTCAACAACACATAATATTTCTTTGTTTTTTGAAATATCCGAACATATCGGGCATGGGTCGGATTCGCTTAAATTGTAACAAATAGAACATACTTTAACTTTTTGCCTTGCTTTTTGTATGGAATCAATTAAGTAATCGGCTTCGGTATCGGAAAGTTTTAATATATGGTAGCATAACCTTTCGGCCATTTTAGGCCCGACGCCGGGTAACTTTTTTACAACTTCTATCATTTTTTCTACAGCTTGCGGTCTATTCATCTTTATCTTCTACCGAATCGAAAATTTCTTGTTTTGCCTCTTTTTTTACTGCACGTGCGGAAAATTTTTTAGCAATGTTTTCAATTCTTGTCGGAATTGCTGTTTTTGCGGTTTCCTTTAAATCTTCGGATACTATAAATTTTTCTTCATGTATATCTTCGTGTTGTTGAACTTCTTCATGAATAACTTCACCGGCAATATTTTCTGCATTATCTTCTTTTAAAACAAAATTTATCGTAATTTCTCTGCCTAATTTCCTTGATACAAGGCGCCTTATTTCTTCGTTATAATCTTTTGACATATCGTAAGAATATTTGTTTGTAAAACTTATCTGCAAAGTATTGCCGTCAATAACTTTTATTTCGCCTTTATTTATGCTTTTTGCGGTCATCGGATGTTTTCTTGAAATTTCGGCAATTGCCTGTTTACATAACGACAATAAGTCATAATCAACGGAGTCCGCCATTGCCATAACTTCAACATGTTCATGCTGTTCATGCTCGAAGGATAAATTTTCAGCCGCAGTATTAGCCGGAAAAGTTTGCAAATGTTCGGCTTTCGGCATATTAACGGATAAATTTTTAATTTGTGAAATTAATTCTTTAACCGAATAATACGGTTGTGCCATTTTTAAAAGATATATTTCAAGCAAAATTCTGGGCTGATCGTAATTTTTCATCTGTTCCAAAACTTTTGAAAGTAAATTTCCCATTCTTACGAACTGTGCCGATGTAAAAAGTGTTTTTTGTTTATCGTAAAGTTTTTTATCCGTTGTGGCTATATCGATAATATCGGGGCTTATCGAATACACCATAAGCCGGCGTATATAATCACGTAAATCTTTTGCAAACTGCAAAATATTATAACCCTGTTCATAAACCTGCTTACAAGTTTTAAGAAGATTGCTTTCATTGCAAGCGGCAATATCTTCAACGGTTTTTGCAATAATTTCTTTAGGCAACAAACCAAGCAAATTACGCATATATTCGGTTGTAATTTGCCCTGTTGAAGACGAAAGTGCCTGGTCCAATAAACTTAAAGCGTCCCTCATTGAACCGCCGGAAGCATTAACTATAATTTCAAGTGCTGCAGGTTCTATAGTAAAATTTTCTTTTTGGGCTATATTTAAAATTGCTTCGGAAATTTCTTTTGAAGACAACAAACGAAACCTGTATTTTTGACATCTTGATAAAATTGTTATAGGTACTTTGTGAAGTTCGGTTGTAGCCAAAATAAAAACCACATGTTCGGGCGGTTCTTCCAAAGTTTTAAGTAAAGCATCAAAGGCCTGTTTTGTTATTTGGTGAACTTCGTCTATAATGTATATTTTGTATTTTGACGACATCGCTCCGAATTTAACATTGTCTCTTAATTCCCTTATTTCGTCTATACGGTTATTTGATGCACCGTCTATTTCAAAAACATCCAAACTTTGGTTTTTACTTATTTCCAAACAATTTTTACAATGTCCGCAAGGTTCGGCGGAAGTTCTTTCCAAACAATTAAGTGCCTTTGCGAAAATTCTTGCCATGGTTGTTTTTCCGGTTCCTCTGGGACCGCTGAATAAATAAGCATGTGCAACTTTGTTTTCCGCTATTGCATTTTTAAGTGTTTGTGATATATGTTCCTGCCCGACAACTTCGGAAAATGTCGTCGGTCTGAATTTCCTTGCCAAAACCAAATAAGACATAATGTTCCCTTTTGTTAATGCAGAATGTAAAATATTTAAAATCAGTAATTTGTTAATTATATCAAATTAAAAAAATAAATTTTATACTTCTTTAATTTCTTATAATATCAAAGTGTAATGAACATAAAAACTGTTCTATTTTCGTTGCTGTTTTTATATCTCAATCCCTAAACAAAATGCAAAAAACAATTAAAAAATAAAAAATTATGATTAACAGAATAAAACAACTTATTAAAACCGGTGAAAAAATTAATGTTGAATTTAAACTTGCACAGGGCGGTTTGCCGAAAAATATTTATGAAACCGTCTGCTCTTTTTTAAATACGAAAGGCGGTGAAATCATTTTAGGTGTTGACGATAAAAGAAATGTTGTGGGACTTCCTTCCGATAATATTGATAAATACAAAAAAGAATTTTCAACAGGAATCAACAATCCTACAAAACTGTTCCCGACGGTTTATCTTAATATGGAAGAATACACTATTAGCAATAAAAAAATATTATATATAAATATTCCGGAAGGTTCTCAAGTCTACAAATGTAACAATAAATATTATTTAAGAAATTATGAAGGTGATTACGATATTACACATAATCCGACATTAGTATCCAATTTATATTTAAGGAAAGATTCATCCTATTCGGAAAATAAAGTTTATCCTTATCTTTCCATGGAAGATTTAAATCAGTCTGTTATAAACAAAGCCAGAATTAAGGCCGTTAACAGAATACCGAAACATCCTTGGGAAAACTTAAATAATTTGGATTTATTAAAAAGTGCATCTTTATATAGAAAAGACCCTATAACGAAACAAGACGGTTTTACGCTTGCCTGTGTTTTGCTGTTCGGTAAAGATGAAATTATTCATAATATTGTTCCGCATTATAGAACGGATTTAATCGTTAGAATTGAAAATGAAGACCGTTACGACGACAGAGATACTGTAGATACAAATTTAATAGACAGTTTTGACAGAATAATGCAGTTTGTGGAAAAACATTTTTCATCACCGTTTTATTTGGAAGGGAATATAAGAATTGATATAAGAAATAAAATTTTTAGAGAAATTGCAGTTAATACTCTTATGCACAGAGAATATACAATGCACGATTTTGCAAGGTTTATTGTAGAAAAAGATAAAATAATAATGGAAAATGCAAATAAACCTTATATATTTGGGAATTTAAAACCAAACAATTTTAGACCTTATACAAAAAATCCGACAATTGCAAAAGTTTTTAAAGAAATAGGTTTTGCCGAAGAGTTAGGTTCCGGTGTTAGAAACATAATGAAATATTCAAAACAATATTTCGGCAGCGAACCTATTTTTAATGACGATTTTTTATTTACAACAACAATAACAAATTTAAAAAAAGATTTTTATCAAAAAATAAAAATCAGTAATCAAGTAAGCGAGCAAACAGAAAACAACAAACTAACAAAAAATAAAAGTACCAAAGAAAAAATTTTGGATGCTATTAGAGAAAATCCAAAGATAACAAAAAAAGAATTATCTTTAAAACTTAACATTAGTATTTCCGGCATAGATAAAAATATAAAGCAATTAAGACAGGATGGAATAATAAAAAGACTTGGTGCTAATAAAAATGGCAGTTGGCAAATAATAAAGTAAGTAATAAAAGTGCTCAAGTAAGTAATAAAGTAAGTAATAAAAGTGCTCAAGTAAGTAATAAAGTAAGGGGTAAACTGTATAAATTTATATAAAAACACCCTAACGGTTATTAGGGTGTTTTTTGGTTATTCCTATTGTTTCCTATGTTTAAAATTCGTCTGTTTTGTTTTTAACTTTTTCCTTAGCTTTTTCGTTAGCTTTGTTCAAATATATTTTTTTACTTTTTGAATTTTTCATATCTTTTTCAATATTTTGTTTTTGCTGTTCAGTATTATTTGATAGTGTTGTTACATTTTGTGCAGGATATTCGACAACTTTTGTATATTTTATTGCTAACCCTGTTGCCTTATAAATATAATTTAATTGCTTATATCTTCTTTTTACAAAATCTCCATCTTTATCGTAACTGTCAACAATTTTATGTGCTTCTATTTTATCTATTTTTACATTTATTACATCATCTGCATCTAATTTTGCAGCTTCTCTCATTAACATTTCATTTGTAATTTCGGAACCTGTTTTTTCTCCGTTAACATCTATTGTTACTTTTGATTCAACAAATATTATCCCTTTAGTAATATAATCTTTAACCGGAATTGCTGCTTCATTGTATGTTCCTGATTCATAATTCGCATATTTTCTTATTCCGTCATTTTCATATTCCATTACCTGCATTGTTTCACATCCGGTTAAAAACAAAACCCCGTAAAAAAGTAAAGTAATACTACAAAATTGCTTAACTTTAATCATAATTTTCTCCTTTTTAATATTTATTCTTCATAATTTGCTTTTATTCTTCTTTGAATTTCTAATCTTCTCTGCTTTTCTTGTTCTTCCTGCTGAATTCTTTTGGTTTCTTCTTCTATTTCTTGTTGCTCTTTCAATTCCGCTTTCTTTTTCTCCCTTAAAAATTCTTCTTTGGCTTTTCTTTTTGCTTGTATCTTTTTTATTTTTGCAATTTTTCTTTTTTCTTTAGCGGTTAAAAAACTGTATTTTATTCCGAAATTGCCGTCAAAGCCGGTTCTGTCTCCGCTTCTTCCCGTTAATTGAATATATAAACTCCATGGGCTGTTTTTAAAACTTTTATCTATTCCTGCACCAAATTCAACATAATTTCCTATTTTCTTTCCGTCAAATTCTACTTCCTCTGCTTTTACTTTTGCTTTATCACCTGCATTTACTATATAACCTATTAATCCGTAAGGTTGCCAACCGTTTTCTAAATTTAATTTTGCTTTTACTTGTGGTTCAAATATTATGTTTGCTACGGATTGTCCTTCAACTTTTGCTCCTTGTTTTGTTTGATATTCTTGGCTGTTTACATTTCCATACATCAACATTAAATTAGGTTCTAATGTCCAGTTATCATTTATTTCATAATTATATCCTGCTTTTGCACCAACAGAATACATATTCATATCAAAGTTATCCGTTCCGTAACTGCTTTGGCTTTCCGCTTTATTAAAATTGATGTTTGCCGTTAAGCCCGCATACCATTGTTCTTTTATTAACATTCCCGTTACACCTAAAATATACCCTGTTTGGTTTACTTTTACATTTTCATATTTCTGTTCACTTCCGGCATATCCTAAATATACAGATACTAAACTGTTTTCACCTGTTGCCACGTCAAGCCCGGCAAGTGTTCCCGTTAATGTATTATCTACAGATAAATTATCAAGATTTATCGTTTCTTGAGAATAAAAAGGTCTTAACCATAATCCGCTTTCTATTCTGTTTGTCTTTTGGAAAAATATTGTGTTTGCAGTTGAAGCATATAACGGACTTTTATCGGTAATTTTGTTTTTTACCTGTAATATTCTACTTCTAATATTTTCCATACTTGCAAATGCTTGGTTAAATATTGTTGTTTGTGTTACAAACCCACCGACGGAATTTGCCACTTGACTTTCAATTACCGTAAAATTAATATCTTTTGTTAAAGAAAAAATAAGGTTCCCTAAATTTTTGTTATACTCCACATCGTATTTAAATACTCTTGAATTTGCAGTATTGACTGATGTTATATTTCCTTTTAAAACAGTTGATGTTGTAAATGTTATGCTGATTTTTTCTTGTTTGGTATCAGTTAATATATTTATTTCATTTATATTTATTTTTCCTGTTCCGTCGTAATTATCTGCTGTAATTGTATCCATTTGTTTATTTATTAAATCAACATCAACTGATAAATTTAAATTATCTGTTACCGATATTGTTTTAAAATTATGTTGTTGAATTTTATTATTTGCTAAATCCATTGCAGAATTTTGTTCGGAATAAAAATTATTAACTTTTAATATTCCGTTTTCAGTTAACTTTAACATTGTTGCTTTTAGTTTTAATTTTTCTGCAGATATTTCCGAATTGTTTATAAATTCATTTAGTTTCTGTTCTGTATTATCTAAAGAACTTGCCATATTGATATTTGAATTTATTTCTATTTCTTTTTGATTGATAACATTATTATTTATTAAATTACAATTTATATATAACTTACCATTACCCATTATTTCATTATTATTTTCTGTTCCGGAATTCAAAATTAAAATTCCACTATTTATTATTTTTGCAATTATATTATTGTTATTTATTATTTTACCTGTTTCTGCTATATTTAATTCTTTCTGTTTTATTGTTCCATTATTTACAAAATTTCCATAAATTATTGTTATAGATGTGTTAGTTGTTTGGTCAATACTTCCATTATTTGTTCCACTACTTATCAATAATTTACCATTATTTATTACTTTTGCATTGTTATTTATTGTAAGCAGTTCCTTTATTGTTATTGTTGATGAATTTGTCAGTTGTTTATTTGCTAATATTTCTAAATTATTCTGTGTTATATTTGCTTGATTTGTTACATTATCATAAATTTGTGTTAAACCTGTTCCGGTAACTATATTATTATTCGTTCCACCATTAAATATTAAATTACCATTATTTTCTATTTGTCCGTTAATATTTGTTGCTGAGGTCGTTAATTGTTTTGAAGAGTTTATTTTTATATTGTTTGCTATCGTTGAACTATTTATTATTGAACCGTCAATCGTTGTTGTGCCTATTCCTAAAATATAGTTTTTATTTTCTCCTGCATTAAGAACTAAACTTCCATTGTTTTCTATTTGTCCGTCAATATTTGTTGCATTACTTTTTACAGTTCCGCTTTGCTCTATCGCAAGAGAAGAATTTATCGTTCCGTTATTCGTAAAATTTTCCGATATTGTTATTAAAGATGAGTTTGATATTTTCTCTATATTACCATTGTTTATTCCACTGTTTATTACTAATTTACCACTATTTATTATTTTTGCATTACTATTTATTGTAAGCAGTTCATTTATTGTTATGGTTGATTTATTTGTTAGTTTTTTGTTTGCTAATATTTCTAAATTATCTTGTGTTATATTTGCTTGATTTATTACATCATCGTATATTTGAATTGAACCCATTCCAATAATTATATTTCCAGTAATTATATTATTGTTTATTCCACCATTTAAAATTAAAGTACCATTATTTTCTATTTGTCCATTAATATTACTTGCATTGGTTGTTAATTTTTTTACATAATTTATTTTTACTTTGTTAATTACTGTTGAATTATTAATTACTTCTCCGTCTATTATCGTTGTTCCCGTTCCAGTTATTTGATTGTTGTTACTTCCGTCGTTAAATATCAATTTCCCATTATTTTGTATGCTTTTCTTAATGTTTGTTGCCGATGTGGTTAATTGCTTATTTTGATTTATTGTTACAAAATTTGTTATTGAAGAATCATTTGTAACAGTTCCGTCTATTATTGTCGTTCCAGTTCCGATTATTTGATTGTTGTTATTCCCACCAATAAATACTAAATTTCCATTATTTTCTATTTGCCCGTTAATATTTGTTGCTGAGGTCGTTAATTGTTTTGAAGAATTTATTTTTATATTGTTTACTATTGTTGAACTGTTTATCACTGAACCATCAATCGTTGTTATTCCACTGCCAAAAATATAATTATTATTTGTTCCTTCAATAAGTATTAAATTTGAATTATTTTCTATTTTTCCAACAATATTTTGTGCTTTTGTTTTTAAACTTCCATTGTTTTCTATTTCTATTTTGTTTTGTTCAATTACTGCATTTGCTAAATTAATACTTACACCATTTATTGTTGTTGTGCCTGTTCCTATAATTCCTTTTTCAAAACTGCTTGAAACATCTGTAAGCACCAAATTTCCATTATTTATTATGTCGTGTCCTTCATTATTACTAAAATTTGTTCCGCTAATATTTAAAGTTCCTTCATTTTTAATTGCACCGTAAGTATTATTAAATCCGCTCCAATTATTAACATTTTCTATATTTAAAGTTTTATCTTTTGCGACATATATTCCTTCAAAATTATTTGAACTTTTAACATAATAACCATTACCAAAAATCGTCAATTGATGTCCACCGAGATTTTCTAAATTTTCTGTAACGATTTCATCTTTTGATAAGGAATAAGATCTTACATATGTTTCTAAATTAATAACATCTTTAAAGGTTCTTTCGATTCCTGTTTTTTCATAATCGATCACTCCTTCTTTTAAACTATTTGTAAAAACATATTCGTACCCGTTATAATATCCGTTAGTTAATATGTTAATAGTTGGTGATTTTTCATTGTTAAATAATGTAATATATCCGCTATCATTTAATGTATTCAAAATATTTATAGCTTCTAAATTTATTTCACCTGTTATATTGTTTGTTATTGTAAAATTATCACTTTTATTGTCTCTTAAATCTACATCTATTTGCAAATTAACATTTGATGTTGTAGTTAAAGTTGATATTATTATGTTGTCTATTGAATTATTTAAAATATTAAATGTTCCACTACTTAAATTGATATTTCCGCTAAATAATTTGTTTGTATTAATATTATTACCATTAGTTTTTGCTTGTAATTCTATTTCTCCATTATATAAATTGACCGTTCCTAAAAAATCACTCATATCTTCATTTAATATTATTTTACCTATTGCATTGAGTGTTGATGTAGAACTGTTAATATTTAATATACTTTTGTTATCCTGAGATTTTATTCTATCATTAAAAATAATATTTTTATTTTCATTTGCTAACAAATTTATAGTTCCACTACTATCATATACTGCATTTGAAATACCTTTTATATTATTATTTTTAAATTCTATATCAGTAGTATTTGCTATTAAATTCAAATCCTTAGAATTATAAATAGCACCACCATAACTTGTTGCAGTATTGTTTATAAATTTTGCATCAACTATTGTCATCTGCCCTTCGTTTGCTATTGCTCCACCATAAGCAGTTATTCCCATTGCACTATTATTTATAAAAATCCCGGTAATGTTATTTATAATATGCTTATTATAAATGGCTCCACCATAAGCAGCACCATTTGATGATTTTGCATAATTACCGATGAAATTTGCAATTATATTATTTATACAATATTCACCAGTTAATGAATTTTTATTATAAATAGCACCTCCATAAGCATTCGAACGAGAATCAATATAATTTTCTATAAAATTTCCTGTTATATTCTGTATATCATGCACATTAAATATAGCTCCGCCATTACCCGTATAAGAAACTGATTTTACTGAGTTATTTATAAAAGTTCCATCAATATTTGTTATATATCCATTATTATATATTGCCCCTCCATTCCCACCTGATGAGCTGCCTGTAGCATAAACATAATTCAGTATAAAATCACCTTTTATGTTTGTTATATAAGCCATATTTCTTGTATCTATATCACAATTAGAAATGGCACCACCACTGCTTCTAACACCATTAGAATGATTTAATATAAAATTAGAATTTATGGTTACTATTGTAGTGTAATTATATATAGCACCACCACCACTCAAAACATTTGAATCATTACCGGAAGAAACTGTGTAGTTACCAACAAAATCACCAGTTACACTCTCTATATAAGATCTATTCCCTATAGAATTTTCTGTATTAAATATTGCTCCACCAAATGCACGAATCGAACCATTCTCATAATTATTTATAAAGATACCATCTATACTATTAATTTTGTATTTATAATTTATTATATTTCCACCATTGTAAAATTGGTCATATTGAGAATTGTGATTGTTAGCAAATATTCCATTTATTTTTGTGTCTGTTGCATAATTCAAAATTGTTCCTGTTGGTGAATTGTAAAAAAATTTATCTGAAATTGTTGTATTATTGGTTGTTATACTTTGGCTTGTATTCGTATAATTTGAATAGTTTATTTTTAAATTATAATCACTGGATGTTCCATTCTGAAGAACTATATTATTATTACTATCTTTAGCCCATTTATAATATATTGAATTACTTCCGGTTCCTATGTCGTTAATATTTATAGCAAAGTCAATTAGTTCGTTAATAGAATTATTTTCCGAATTTAACCAATATTGTTTTATTGTTGGAATAGAAGTTGATGAATCTTCTTCTAATTTCAAAACAGAAGTTTCAACAGTAAAAGTTTTTAAATCATTAACAGCATCTTCTCTATTTTCTTCAAAACTTACTCCAGTTGCAAAAATATTTATCGATAAAAATAACAAACTAACAATTAATAGAGTTTTTATTTTCATTAAATAACCTCTCTTAACATTTCAATTATTTCACCGCAATTTTTGACATTTTTAAATTTGTTATAAATTTCTTTATTTTCTTTAGGTAAGAATTCATATGTATCAATATCTTTGTAGAAAAAAATATCAACATATTCTGAATAGATTAATTGTTCTGTATCAAATAAACTAAAAAGCATTAAACTATTAGTTGTTATCATTTCGTTTAAAACTTTTATAATAAAATTAGCAATAAATTCAATATATTTATTCTTGTTATAAAAATCTTTTAAATATTCAATTTCCATAGGTTCTTTTATAGGTATGTTATTTTTAAACAAATAATAACTAATATTCCTAATTAGATATTCTTTTGTTTGAATATCTTCAATTTTTGATATTTTGTGTATTCGCGATAATAAAACACATATTTTTTCTCTACTTACATTGTCTTTATTTGTTATTTTTGCTACTATTTCTTTATCATAAACATCTATATTTCTAATTAGATAATTTTCAAAAATTTTTAAACAAAAATATAGTAATTTATACCCATCTGAATAAATATCTTTATTATATTCCCAACAATTTTTTTCATATATAAATATTTCTTTTTCTGAACAATTAAAATTTTGCCAATTTATAAAATTTAAGAATTTTTTAGTTAAAACATAACTAGGAGTATTTAATCTCTTTATTTTTAATAAATCTATTTGGTTTATTAAAAGATTTTTGAATTGTGTGTCATCAATTGGATTTATAAAAATTTGAATTTTCTTTTTATCAACTAAATTTTTAAGTTCATCAAAAAAGCTTTCTCTTTTTTTTAAACTTAACAAAATACTATCATCAAAATATATTTTTTTCATATATACATTACCCTAAGATTTTAAAGTTTGTTTTTTCTCTATTAATTAAGTAATAAATTAATAAAAAAATACATATTCTATGACAATATATTACATAATATGTAAGTTTTTATCAAATTATGGAATAATTTACCATTAAAATTAATATTTATAATTGTTATTATTTTATATATAGGAAGGTAATGACAATGAAAAAAGATATTAAAAAATTATTTGGTTTAAAAGTTAAAGAATACAGAATTAAAAATGGTTTAAGACAATGTAATTTAGCCGATTTAGTTGATGTTGATCCTAAAACAATCAGTTGTATAGAATCGGGCAAAAATTTTCCTTCTCCAAATTTAATTTACAGGTTAGCGATTGCACTTAAAGTTGAACCGAAAGATTTATTTGAATTTTATCATTTGCAAAACGAAAAAGATTTGAAAAAAGATATAACGGCAATGTTGGACAAGCTTTCCAAAGAAAACCTTTCTTTAGTTTACAAATTCATCCGCACCTTCGTTTTGTAGTTTCTTTCCGGTTCCTTTCTTTTAAAAAATCTTTTAAATTTAAAATCTCTAAAAAAATCAAAAATCTTTATAAAAAACTTAAACTTGTTCCAAAAATTTATATTTTTTAGTAAAATTATTTTATGAGCAGAAAAACTTTTTATGTATTAGCATGTGCAAACGGCAGTGGTAAAAGTACAATTGCAAAAGAACTGTTACAAGAACATAAATTGGAATATATCAATGCTGATGATATAGCAAAGGAATTAAACCCTACAAATATTTCAAAAGTTAAAATTTCTGCAGGTAAAGAAACAAAAAGAAGAATAGAAAATTGCTTTAAAGAAAAATTATCTCTTGCTGTGGAAACAACATTATCCGGTAATAATTATGTTAATACATTCAAAATAGCAAAAGATTTAGGATATAGAATTATTTTACTTTATACATTTGTTGATAATTCAAAAACCTGTATTGAAAGAATAAAAGTAAGGGTTAAAAACGGCGGACATCCTGTTCCGGACGAAGATGTTATTCGCAGATATAAAAGAAGTATTTCAAACTTTTGGAATAAGTATAAAAGTTTGGCAGATGAATGGTTGTTGTATTATAACGGAAATGAAAATTATTTATTTGTCGCACAAAAAGGTAAAGGAAAAGAAGTGGAAATAATAAACGAAAACTTATATACTTTGTTTAGGAAAAATTTATGACAGATTTAGCTATAAAACTTACCAGAATAGGTTCAAGAGCCGTTAAAAAAGCTCAAGAAGAAAATACCAAAAAAGGTATTCCGAATGTTTATTGTATTAACGGCAAAATTGTATATCAACTACCGGACGGCACAATAACAGACAAATCACCCTTTAAATAATATTTTATATTACAAACAACAAGCGACATATTAATTATGATTGAAGAACGTGGGAGTTTTCCTTCTTCCGAACTTATAGGCAGGTTAGCGACTGCACTTAAAGTTGAACCGAAGGACTTATTTGAGTTTTATCTTTGCAAAACGAAAAAATACCTAAAAAATATAAGATGGTTTATAATAATTATTCGTTGCATTTAAAAAGCTTTAGTTGCAACGGTGTTGTATTTAAAAATTTTTCTCTTTCTTTATCGTTTGCCAAAAAATCGGCAACTTTATCATCTTTAACAACTACAACCTGGTAAGCCCAGTTATACGGGTTTCCTCTTAGAATTGATTTAGGTATTCTTATTTTATTTTCCGTTCTCATTAATTTGCGAACAGGAGCGGGAGAATCTATAATAAATTTATAAACGTAAATAGTTTTTCCTTTTACACGTATTGCATATTCCCATGCATTTTCCGAAACAAAAAAACCGTTAAGCGGTTTTAACATTTTATGTTCGCCCGTATCAATTATTCCGTTCATATCTATATAAATATCAAAATTTTCAAGTTCCGAATTTGAATTCACATAAAAATCAACATAGCCGTCATTTGTTCTTATTTCAAAACTTTTAATAATACCGGTGCTGTTAAGTTTATACCCTTTATCCGTTTTTGTAAAACAACTTTGTTGATTTTGTTGTTGTTTGTTTTCCGAAACCGATTCACGAACATTTATATTCGGAATATCTTCTCCTGACAGTTTAAAAACATTTTTAAAAGAAACGTCAAATAATTTTTTTGCGGTTTCATCATTTTTTATTATTTTTGTTACCAAAGAAGAACTATACATGTTTGTAAATTCACTGAAAATCGTTTCGTACATTTGCGAATATTGTTGGCTATCAACTTCTTCGGAAGCTTTAGCAATTTTTATCAACATATCTTTCGGTAAATATTTATCTTTATATAAAACGACCTCGTTAAATTTTATTGTTTTATCAAGCAAGTCAGAAGGCAGTATAACATCGGTATGTTTGCTTGTTTCAAAAAAGTTTATAATGTATGCCATTAATTTGTCATTTTGCAGATGTTTTTGACTTAATAAAACAGGTATAATCGAATTTTTATTTTGTGCCAACCAGGTTGATATTTGTTTTTCCGCAGACGGAAATTTTTTTGATAAAGCAAATAAAATAACACCTTCATTATAAAATACGCCTGATAAATTTGTGTTTTCCGGTTTTGCGGTTGTCCAAACAATATCATGTTTGTAAAATATTTTTAAAGTTTCGTTATTTAAAATACCGTCGGTTAAAAACAATCCGTAAGTATCACCGGAAAACAAATTAGAATAGCTTTCCTTGTAGTTTTCCAATAAATTACTTAAATCGTCCTCCCTGTCAAAAGACAATGAACTGTCAGCTGAAATTTCTTCCGATAATAAAGGGAAATACGGTTCACTTGTAATTTCCAATACGGGTTCAAGTTTACCCGAACTTATCAAATTTTCAATTTCCAGACGTAACTGACTTTGCGGGTTTATCCTTGCAACAAATTTAAATTCGTTTGATGTAAGTATTTTATCAAGCGTTTTTTGTGATATTGAATTTAAATCGTCAACAAAAAATACAATGCTTTTATCTTTTGCATATACGTTAATTATACAGAAAACAAAAATGATTATAAATGCAAATAATAGTTTTTTCATGAGTTTTACTTTTTCTTCTCGGATTTAGACTGTTTTGCAGGTTGTTTTGTTTCATCCTGTTTGCTTTCAATTTTGGTCAGCCCGTGTTTTTCTCTTATAGCATTTTCTATTTCAAGTGCAACTTGCGGGTTAGCATTTAAAAATTCTTTAAATTTATCTTTTCCCTGGAATCTTTCTTCTTTATATGTATAGAAAGCACCGGCTTTTTCAATGAAACCGTCATTAACACCTATATCTGTAAGATAGCCGGTTTTATCTATACCGATACCGAACACTATATCAAATTCCGCTTGTTTAAAAGGTGCGGCAACTTTATTTTTTACAACTTTAACCCTAACGGTATTGCCTACAATTTCGTTATTCTTTTTTATTGCTTCTATTTTTCTTATATCAAGACGAACGGAAGAATAAAATTTTAACGCAAGTCCGCCGGGTGTAGTTTCGGGGTTACCCCACATAACACCTATTTTTTGCCTTAACTGGTTAATAAATATTATTGAAGTTTTTGATTTTGAAACGGTAGGAGTAAGTTTTCTTAACCCCTGGCTCATTAAACGTGCCTGAATACCTACGAAAGAATCACCCATTTCGCCTTCAATTTCAGCCCTCGGAACAAGTGCCGCAACGGAATCTATTACTATTAAATCAACTGCACCCGAACGAACAAGTTTATCTGCAATTTCAAGCCCCTGTTCGCCGGAATCCGGTTGAGATATCAACATATTTTCAACATCTACACCCAAATTTGCTGCATAATCCGCATCCATTGCATGTTCGGCATCAATGTAAGCAACTATTCCGCCCTGTTTTTGTGCTTGAGCTGCCATACAAAGAGCAAGTGTAGATTTCCCGGAAGATTCTGGTCCGTAAATTTCTATAATTCTACCCCTGGGAATTCCTCCTATTCCTATGGCTATATCTAAAGGTAAAGAACCTGTAGGTATTACATTATTTACGTCAACTTTTGCATGTTGTTCACCTAATCTCATAATTGCTTCTTTACCGAAATCTTTTTCAATTTGAGATAATGCTAAATCCAAAGCTTTTAATTTTTCGTCTTTACCCATTATTATTCCTCCGAATTTTATTTTTAGAATAATATACAATACATTTGTAGTATTGTCAAGTTTTATTTTTTATTTAAAACTTCCAGCGATTCCCTTGCTATCATAAGTTCTTCGTTTGTAGGGATAACCATAACTTTTATTTTGGAATCACTTGCGGAAATAAATCTTTCTTTGCTGCTTCTTGGTTCATTTAAAGCTTTATCTATTTTTATACCGAGGTTATCAAGCCCTTCACATATTTTTGCTCGTGTTAAGGGTGAATTTTCTCCTATACCTGCGGTAAATACTATACCGTCGATACCGTTAAGTATTCCGTAATAGGCACACAAATATTTTTTGCCGCTGTAACACAACATATTAAATGCAAGTTCGGCTTTTTTATCTCCGGCAAGCATTGCATCTTCAACTTCTCTCATATCACCGCCTGCAATACCGGAAACGGCTGCAACACCGCTTTGTTTATTTAAAAGATTATTTAATTGGTCCGATGTCATTTTAGGATATTTTGCCAATATATGCACAATAACCGCAGGGTCAATATCACCGCACCTTGTTCCCATAACAAGCCCTGCCAAAGGTGTAAAGCCCATAGATGTATCTATAACTTTACCGTTTTTTATTGCCGTTATTGAACTGCCATTACCCAAATGGCATGTAATTAAATTTACTTTATCAACGGGAATATTTAACATTGCCGCAGCTTTTTGTGTTACATATTTGTGAGATGTTCCGTGCATACCGTATCTGCGGACATGGTCCTGTTCGTAATATTCGCTCGGAATTGCATACCTGTAAGCATAGTCGGGCATTGTTTGATGAAATGCGGTATCAAATACCAATACCGACGGAATTCCGGGAAGCATTTTTTCAACCGCTTCTATACCTGCATAATGGTGAGGTGTATGTAAAGGTGCTATCGAATAACATTCTTTCAAATCTTTTTTAACCTGTTCGTTAACAAGAACCGGTTTTGAAAATTTATATCCGCCGTGCACAACTCTGTGCCCGATAACGGCAATTTCTTTTATATCTTTAATACTTCCTGTTTTTTCGTCAAGCAAATCTTTTATTATTATTTGAACCGCTTCAAAATGGTTTGCAACTTTGCATGAAGTTTTTACCTGAGGAACGGTTAAAGTTTGCCTTTTGTAAAATGCCTCTTCAAGCCCTATGCATTCTACAAGCCCCCAGGCAATTTTTTGCTGGTTTTCCATATCAAACAAAGAATATTTTACCGACGATGAACCGCAATTAACAACTAAAACTTTCATTATGTTTCCCCTTTTTTTATAAACTTTTGTTCATTATATCATATTTTAAATTCTTTTTTCGTGTTTTATTTTTTGTAAATAAAAAATACATTAATTGTAAATTGTAAATTTTAAATTATAAATTGTCGTATTAAACTTGCTTTGAAAATTTAAATGTGGTATCATAAACGGATAATACCGCTAAGGAGAAGCAAGTTGTTAAAAAAAATATTTTTTATTTTATCGGCAATTTTATTTATTCAAACAAATTTATTTGCCGTAACCGTTACGGAATTGATAGATACTCCTACATATTCCATTTTGGATTACGGAAGTTATGAAATGCAATTTAGAATTTTTAATAACGGCGGTGTTACGTCCAAAATATCTTTCGGAATTTTTAAAGCTTTAAATTTGGGTGTAAGTTGGGAATTAAGTAATATAGTTGGTGTAGGAAATACCGTAGTTGCCATTCCGGCATTACAAATAAAATTAAATGTATATGAGGGCGATGCAAAGTTTCCCGGTGTTGCCGTAGGTTATGACGGACAAGGATTCTTTTATAATGATTCCAACAGTGAATTTTTACAAAAAGGTAAAGGTATTTATACCGTTATAGGAAAAGAGTTGTTGTTACCCGGGTTGAATTTTAATCTCGGTTTAAATGTAAATGATTTTAAAGAAGTTCGTTTGTTGGGTTTTGTCGGCAGTTCTTATTCAATAGTAGATGACTCTTTTTTGGCTATGTTGGAATATGATAATATAGGAAAAGGAGCCGATGCAAGACTTAATTTAGGTTTTAAATTGTGGGCCACCGAAAATTTCGGTATTGATTTTATATTAAGAAATATATTGACCGGTGATGAGGAAAGATTCGGTTGTGAAAGAATTTTAAGATTAAGTTATTACGGTAGGTTTTAAGAGGTTAAAAAATGAGTGAATTTGCTTTGGATTTTGAACAACCGGTAATAGAACTTGAAAAGAAAATATTAAGTTTAAAAGTTTCTGCCGAACATAGTAAAATAGATTTTTCAAGTGAAATTGCAGACCTTGAAGAGAAAAAAGAAAAACTAAAAAAACGGATATACGGTTCGTTAACTTCATGGCAGAAAATAGCCATTGCACGTCATCCGGACAGACCGTATACTTTGGATTACATTAAATATATCTGTGAAAATTTTGTTGAGCTTCACGGAGACAGGGTATTCGGGGATGACCCCGCTTTAGTTTGCGGGCTTGCTACAATAGATACAAAGCCGGTTGTTGTTATAGGTCATCAAAAAGGAAAAACCATTCAGGAAAATCTTGACAGAAATTTTGCAATGGCACATCCTGAAGGTTACAGAAAAGCATTAAGATTGATGAAATTTGCCGAAAAGTTCAACAAACCTATTATAACTTTTATAGGAACGGCAGGTGCTTATCCCGGGATTGCGGCAGAAGAAAGAGGACAGGCAGAAGCAATAGCAAGAAATTTAAGAGAAATGTCAAATTTAAAAGTTCCGGTAATAAGTATCGTTATAGGTGAAGGCGGTTCGGGTGGTGCACTTGGTATAGGTGTTGCGAACAGAGTTTTAATGCTTGAAAATGCTTACTACTCGGTAATATCACCGGAAGGTTGTGCGGCTATTTTATTTAGGGATGCAACAAAAGCAAAAGAAGCTGCCGAAGCATTAAAAATAACGGCAAAAGACTTATTAAAATTTAAGGTTATAGATGAAATTATACCGGAACCTATCGGCGGTGCTCATATCGACCCTGTTGAAACGGCGATGAACGTAAAAAGAGCGATAAGTAAACATTTAAGTGCTCTTTTACAGATGTCAAAAAAAGAACTTTCACAAGACAGATATAATAAATTCAGAGTTATGGGTGTTTACGAGGAAAATTTAAAAGAAAAAGCAATAAAGAATAAGTCAGCAGAAAAAAATACAAGAAAAATCAGGAGGAAATGAAATGGCTTTAGTTCCAATGAAACAAATTTTAGAGGAAGCAAGAAAAAAGGGCTATGGAGTAGGTGCTTACAATGTTAATAACATGGAGCAGATTCAGGCAATTATGGCTGCAGCTCAGGAAACACAGTCACCGGTTATTATTCAGGCAAGCAGAGGAGCATTAAAATACTCGAATTTTACATATTTGGGATATTTAATGAAAGCTGCCGTTATAGAAAACCCTACAATTCCGGTTGCAATGCACTTAGATCACGGTAATTCTTTGGACAGTGCAAAAAAAGCTATTGATTTGGGCTTTTCGTCGGTTATGATAGACGGTTCATTAAAAGAAGACGGAAAAACTCCTTCCGACTATGAATATAATGTTAACGTAACAAGATCAGTTGTTGAATATGCACATAAATACGGTGTTACCGTAGAAGCTGAAATAGGAAGATTAGGCGGAATTGAAGACGGAGTAGGTTCGGGTTCCGCACATATTACCGATCCTAAAGAAGCCGAACAGTTTGTAAAAGATACCGGTGTTGATGCACTTGCAATTGCAATAGGAACATCGCACGGTGCTTATAAATTCAAAGGTGCAAAAGTTTTGGCATTTGATGTTTTGGAAGAAGTTAGAAAACTTATAGATATTCCTATAGTTCTTCACGGGGCATCATCGGTTCCTAAAGAATTGATAGATGCAGTAAATAAATACGGCGGAAAAATGCCGGGTGCGGAAGGTGTTCCAATGGAACATTTACAAAAAGCAATTAAACTCGGTGTTCAAAAAATTAATGTTGATACCGACGGGAGACTTGCAATGACGGCTACTATCAGAAAAGTATTTACCGAAACCCCGGAAAAATTTGACCCGAGAGATTATTTAGGTCCTGCAAGAACGGCACTACAAGGTTTGATAGCAAGTAAAATGAAAGCTTTCGGTACAGCAGGCCATGCCGGAGATTATGCTCCTATGACATTGGAAGATATGAAAAAAATATATAAATAAATTTGACATTTTGTTGATACTCTGTTATAATTCAATAATATAAGTGTAAGAAGTTGATATAATTTTGGAAAGGGGTGCTGTTTATGGCAAGTTATGAAATTAACAAGATTGCAGTAGGTTCTTTGGTTAAAAGTTTTCCGATAGTGTTTGCATTGCTTGGTACCTTAATAGGAATTTTTACGTTCTTTATTTTCCCTACAGAATTGGCTTCTAATTTAGGTTTCGGTGCAAGAATTCTTTCTTGGTTGATTTTTATAGTTTTGTATACGGCTATAATGTCAATAGGTTTGGTTGTTGTTGCTGCACTTTTTAATCTTGTTGCAGGCAAGTTGGGAAAAGGCATTGTTGTAAACTTGGAACAATCTGAAGAATAAATACAATTTGTTTAAAACACAATTTGTTGTCGGTTAACTAACCGGCAACAAATTGTGTTTAATATCCTTTAAAGGTTTTTTAATGGGTATCCGCTTTAAATTTACTCTATACATTTCAATCCTTTTATTGTTTGTTATAGTCGGTGTTTCTTATACTATTTTTGTAGCACAAAAAGAGTTCCTTACATATCAGTTTTCTCAATCAAGAATGAAAACATTAAAAAGTTTTTATTCAATGTGTTATCAGGCATCAAAAGTAAAAGATGATTTGCAAATTCATAATGCGATAAAATATTTAATAAAAACTTATAACCCGTCTGTTGTATATGCCGGTTATGTAAATCAAAATAACATAGTTATGTACTCATCAAGAGATAACAATAGAAATATTGACAGTGAATTTCGGCAAAGAATAAAAAAAGTCGACACGAAATTATCCAATAAATATTTATCATTAAGCGGTGAAAATATTAATGAATATTGTATTCCGTTAAATGTTTCAAATAAAAATACTGGAACTTTTATTGTCGGTTTTTCACAAGATGAAATGCAAAAGCAAATAGATGCCGGAATTTCCACAATGACTTCGGAGATAAAAAAAGTTGCAATAGTAGCAATAATATTGGGAATTCTTATAGCAAATTTTTTAGGTTACAGATTATCGAAACCGTTAAATTTATTAACAAAAACCGCAAAGCAAATTGCCGACGGTAATTTGGATGTTGAAGTTTCTTCAAACAGTAAGGATGAAATAGGAGTTTTATCTCAAAGTTTTAACAATATGGCAAAACAGTTGAAGGAACTTGATTCAATGAAAGACAGTTTTGTTTCAAGCGTATCTCATGAACTTCGTTCTCCGTTATCTGCAATAGACGGATATTGTAATCTTTTAATTGATAATATAAATAAAGGCAGTTCTAAAGAACAGCAATTAAAAGGTTTAAATATAATAAAACAGGCAACAATACGGCTTACTAATTTTATAAATAATATTTTGGATTTGGCAAAAATAAAAGCTAATAAACTTGAAATTAAAAAAGTTGATGCCGATATTTCCGCTGTTATAAATGAAATAGTTTCCTTATTTAAACCTTTGGCATTACAACAGAATAAAAATATTATTTATGAAAGTGTTAATCAACATGTAATTGTTAATATTGATATTGAAAGAATAAAACAACTTGTTACAAATTTGATAGGTAATGCAATGAAATTCACAAAAGCAAACGGGAATATAATATTGACGTTGTTTCCGGAATCTTCCGGATACGGAGAGGATTATCTTGAGGTTTGGGTTAAAGATGACGGTGTCGGTATTCCTAAAAGTCAGGTGGATATGATATTCAAAAAATTTTTCCAAGTTAAAGACAGTGAATTTAAAAGACCGAAAGGGACAGGGTTAGGATTAACGATAGTTGCGGAAATGATAAAACTGCATAACGGTTATATTTGGGCGGAAAGCGAACTCGGCAAAGGTACTGTTTTTAAATTTGTTTTACCGAAAAATTAGAATACCGAAAGAACCTAAGTAAATTTGCAAAGCAAATTTTAAGGATAAATTATGATTAAAAACACTATTGTAATAGTTGATGATGATGATAGCATAAGGGAATTGGTAGGAGATTTGCTTGAATTTGAAGGTTTTAGAGTAATAAAATGCGCCGACACCGACGACGGCTATAAAAAAATTTTGCAATATAAACCGGACTTAATTTGTTTGGATGTAAAAATGCCACAGATAGGCGGGGTGGAACTTTGTCGTATTATAAGACAAACTCCGTCAATAAAACATATACCGGTAATAATGTTGACAGTTGAATCTACCGAGCACGATAAAGTAACCGGCTTAACCGTAGGTGCCGATGACTATATTACAAAACCTTTCAGTAACCAGGAATTGCTTG
>NZ_CACWEU010000177.1:0-22546 GCF_902760015.1 Candidatus Ruminimicrobium bovinum | reverse complement strand
TAGAAAATGGGTAATTTGGTATTTTGAAAATATCCAACATACAGGTGAGATAAAACCACATTACAATATTGTAATTCCGATAACAGAAAATAAAAGTATATTGTTTTGTTTAATCACTTCAAAAGTAGAAAAGATAAAAAGATTTTATGCTAACAAACAAGAAAAAAACAGTTTAATAGAATTATCAAATAAAGATTTAAGTTGTTTAACAAAAAATAGTATTATAAATTGTAATGTTCCGAAATTAGTATCCAAAGAAGAATTGTGTAGGGTAACAAGAAATTTCAAAGAAATAAAAAATGTTCAAATATCGAGACAATTAAAAGATAGAATACAAATTGCGATATTAGAAAGCCCGGTAGTAGAACAAATTATAAAAATTTTAATAGACACTACTTTATAACCTAAACAAAAACCAATATTGAATACGAAAAATAAATTATGACGATATGGTAAAATACAACCCTGCATTTATAAGTTCAGCATCGGTACATCCAAACAGAGAACAATTTTTCAAGAGATACAAAAATGAAGAACTCAACAAACTAATCCCTGAACTCCTCAACGAAAAACCTTTAGTCCTCAAAATTTTTAGAAAACTCCTCAAAAAAATTTTTAAATAGTAGATTTTCAAATAGCAAACCTCCCTTGAATTTTATAAAATATCAATTATTATGAAAAAAATGTTTTTTAAATTTTTTATACGATGGAAGGTGAATTTAATAAATATTTGATAAAACAATACAAATTTATTATAATATAGTAGTTTGGTAATGAGACCAATGGAGAAATTTATGAAAAATTTAGTTTCTAATGAAAACAATATTGAACAGAAAATTTTTGTAATAAGGAATCAGCGAGTAATGATAGATTCCGATTTAGCTAAATTGTATGGAGTAAAAACTAAAAGATTAAATGAAGCTGTTAAAAGGAATATTAAACGATTTCCTGAAGATTTTATGTTTCAATTAACTGATGAAAAACAAAGTGAACTGGTCGCAAATTGCGACCACCTCAAAAATTTAAAATATAGTTATCAAAATGCTTATGCTTTTACCGAGCATGGTGTAACAATGCTTGCAAGTGTTCTTAATAGTGATAGGGCTATTGAAATCAATGTACAGATAGTAAGAACATTTATTAAATTAAGACAATATGCAATTAATAAAGATTTGAATAAAAAAGAAATAAATGAATTAAAACAAGTACTATTGTTACACATAGAAAATTCCGATAACAGATTTGCTAAACACGATGAAGCAATAAGAAGAATAGTATCAGTATTAAATAATTTTATAAAACAGCCAAAAAGAGCAAGAAACAAAAAAATTGGATTTGATTTAACAAAAAAATAATATTGAATATGAAAAAATAAATTATGCTGATATGATAAAATACAACCCTGCATTTGTAAGTTCTGCTCCTATGCACCAAATCGAGAAAAATTTTTTAAAAGATATAAAAATGAAAACTTAAACAAACTAATCCCAAAACTCCTCAACGAAAAATCATTATTATTCAAAATTTTCAAAAAGATTATTAAAAAAATTTTAAGAAAATAACTAAAAAAAACTTTTTTGCAGAAGTTGATTATATTGAAGCCTACAAAAGAATTCTAAATTTTGTAAAAAACTTTCGGTAATTCTTGCTCTCTCCTTTTGAAATAAGTTGTTTTACTTTTTAATTCGTTCTTTTAATGTTTTTATTCTATTTATTACGGGCATTATATCATAATCAATATTTGTAGGATTAAAAAAGTCTAATACTGCAGAGATACTATCTTGTAGAAACATTATTGTATAAATTGAAGTTTCTTCTCTTAATAGTCTTAATAAATTTTTGTCACCTATATCAATGGTTTTCATAAGAGAATGACTATATGTACAAAGATCTGTATATATTACATCATAAAATTCTTTAAAATAGACTTCTTTTGCTCTATCACTCAAAGATTTACTTTTGTTATAGTCATTACTATAACTTCTATTGATAAAATCATTACATAAATCCTCAGCCCATTTTTTATCTTTAATGTGTTCTGGATGATGAAAAATATAATGAATATTAACAAAGTTTTCAAATAATGTTCTTAATGCTATTATAGAAATTATAATACCACCATTTAACATGTTTTCTATTATTTCAAGAGCAATGCTTTCTTGTGTGACAAGAAGAGTATTGATAGCTATTGTTGAAAGTTTTTCATTTCTAACATTACTAACTTTTTTTAGTAATAGCCCTATAATTTTAACATGTTCTTTAAATATTTCTTTTGATTCTTTTATAATTGATAATGTGTCTTTATCTATAGGAAATAACATAAACTCATTATACAAAATTTATTGTAGTGAAAAATATCTTAAAAAATCGTTAATTGTTAAATTTATAGGATATAAAATACTTCTTTAATTTGGTAAAATAGTGAAAAACACAAATAAGTTTTATGGAGAAAAAATGTTGTTTTCTGAAAAATTTAATGTGCTTGAAGAAAAAAAATAAAAATGAATAACAAAAAAAATAAATTTTATGAAATAATAGAAAGTTCAATATTTAAATATTTTGTGTATTTAATAACTATATGCTTATTGGCACATTTGAATGAAGATATTAAAAAAATTTTTGTTTATTTAGTATATGAACATTTTTATTTTTTGATGGCTTGTGTGCTTCTATTATTATTACTAATCGATGTGCCGTATGCAAGAACAAAGTATAAAAAATATATTAATAAAATTTTAAAAAAACATATTCTTTTTTCTATTTATATAATTCTATCTTTTATTATAATAAAAGAAAAAGTTATATTTGCACAAATATCATTTATAGTCGTAATATTTATTATTCCAATAATTGAAATAATTAAAAGCTCTATAAATAAGAATAAAAATAGAGATAAGTTAGATAATCAAAAAATTATAATAGATTCAGATAAACCTATAACAAAAAGAGTTCAAGATTTTTTAGATAGATATCCTTTTATAGAAAGCCTCAAAAATATTTTATTAAAAAATCAAAAATTCTCTACAAATGAAGGTTTTGTTTTAATTTTATCTGCAAGTTGGGGAGAAGGAAAAACAAGCTGCCTTAATTTATTAAAAGAAGAATTAGCTGAAGAAAGAGAAAGAAATCCTTTTTATTTTATAGACATAAATCCATGGTTTAATGATACTACAGAGAAATTATTAAATGCCATTTTTGGCGAAATAAATCATTTTGCAAAAACAAACTCTCCTCATATTTCTTTAGAGAATCAGTTTGACGAAATTGTAAAACTTTCAAATCTTAAATTAGGTAGTATAGAGCTACAATTAGATAAATTTACGGAAAACAAGAATATACAAAATAAAATAAAAGAAATTGGTGATATTTTAAGACAATATAAAAAAAGAATAATAATTACTATAGACGATATAGATAGATTAGATAAAAATCATATATTATATATATTGCAAACTGTTCAAATGTTTAAGCAATATACAAATATTATTTTTATATTAAGTTATAATTCTGCAAAAGTAGAAGAAATATTATGTGAGAGTTCTGATTCTTGTTTTACTGACAAAACAATTTATAAGAATTTATACTATAAAAATTATCTTGAAAAAATAGCCTCTGTCATAATAGCATTACCGAAAATAGAGGATATTAATATACATAATATTTTATTTGAAAAAATAAATGATATTTTAGAAGAAGAACAAATGCCTAAAATAAACAGAGGAGACTTTGATTTTTATATCGCAACATCAAGATTTAAAACTATAAGAGATATTAAACGGTTTTGCAATACTTTTTTTATATCTTATGCACAAGTAAAAAATGAAGTTAATGTTTTTAATTATATAAATATTACTACATTGTTTGTGTTTTATCCAGAACTTTATAATGAAGCTTGGAAAAATCAATATAAGTGGTTTAAAGTTGAAGATAAACAAAATGATGCTGAACAAATAAAACTTATAAAACAATATTTTAAAAATATAACAGAAAGATATAATGAGGAAGATATTGAAAATATAAATGAATTAATAACATTAATCAGTCCAACTTACGAAAAAATTCCAGCAAAAGCAGGTAAACATTACTTGAAAATGGCAAATAAAGGAGCTAAAAGTTATTTTGTAGATGATAGATATTTGCAATATTATTTTACTCATAATTTTTCAAAAAATAGAATACCAGATAAAATTTTAGATGAGAACTTACAATATTTTTTTAATGAAAAAGATGAGAAAACAAGAGAAAAAAATATATTAGATTTTATGAATGAGTATTCTTCTAAGATATCTGATATTTTTAGATATTTGAATATTTATTGTGATGATAAATATTATAATTTGATTAAACAAATAATATTAATATTTGCAAAAAATTCTTTCGAATTAACACAAAATTTTTCAGAAATCACAGAGTATATTTGTAAAATAATATCAAAATTGAAAAAAGATAAAATAATAGAAATAAATAATTTTTTAATAGAGATAATAAATATATCCTCGTCAATATCTTTTTCTATAGAAATATATGAAACATTAAATTCATACAACGAAAGTTTATTAAATAATGATATAAATAAATTACTGGATGATAAAATTTCAAATGATATAGAAAAAGCTTTAGAATGTTTTAAATATGAACAGTATACGAAATATATTTACACTTGGATACGGAAATATTATGTTATACGAGTATCAGAAATTGTAGATATCATAAATTTAAAACCAGAAGATTATATATTAATTAAACAAAAAGTAAAGAAAGCATTACATTATATTAAAGGTAATATTGAATATTTTATGATATTTATTGGCAAAAATTTAGAACAAACTATAAAAAATTATCGTGATGACAATACGTTTGAACATCATTATTTTAGTAATTTTATATATTTAATTGATATATGGGGAAATGATACTATTTTGGATATGTTAAGTAATTTTCTTAATAATGGTAATGGATTAAATTATGATAAAAGAATTGATAAATTAAATGAATTGTATAGAATTACACTATCTGATAAAAAAATAAAACAACTTGTTAAAGAACATGAAAGAATATTTCTGCATAAGATAGTTATTTATGATTTAATTAAAGATATAAATGTTAAAAATTTTGTTGTTGAAAAAGAGAATAAAGATTTTGATTTTTCATATACATATAACGATATAAAGTATTTAGTTGAAATTAAATATGGTAATAATTTTAATTTTAATGGTATTATAAAACAATTAATTAATTATATTGATAAACAAAAACAACAAGTTGCATTTTTATATTTAGTGGTTGATACGGAAGAAAAAAAATTAAAAATGAAAAAAGATTTAGATGTTCTTGTTTCTAAAATAGATTATAAAGACAAATTTATATTTAGAATTGAGATAAAAAAGAATTTATTAGAAAAATATTAATTTTTAGCCTTTTTTCTTACAATAATAAATTTACCAAATAGTCAACATATCATATAAATAGTAAAATAATACATCTTAAATAAAATTTGGTAACAACTAATATGTCTAAGCAGACGGATTTAAAAATATCTCCAGATATAAAAAAGCCTAAAAACTATAGAGATACTTTAATAATTGTAGGTAATGGTTTTGATATTTGGCAGGGGTTGCATACCGGTGCTGGAGATTTTAATCGTTATTTTAGACGACATCAATCTGAAATTTTGAAAAAATTAAATATTCTACCTGTTGAAATGAGAGAAGGGGACGGCCCTATAGAATATGGAACATCATTGGATATGATTTATGGTGCATCCACCGGGGAATTTAAAATTTATTCGGATTTTTGGTACGAATTTGAAGAAGCTTTAGGTGATATGGAAGAAGAAAGTATTATTCGTTTTTTTGGAACAAAGCCAAGTGATATTGAAGATATTCGTAGGCATACAACAAATGCTTGGCATATTTTAAAATATGTTGTTCCTCACTGGATACAAACTGTTTCTATTCCCAAATCTCCATTACCTTTTGTTTTTCCTTCAACATGTTTGTTTTTAACATTTAATTATACTTTAACTTTGCAAAAACGGCAGAATATAGACAAAAGTAATATTTACCATATTCATGGGTGTGTTAAGCATCCGGAATCCATTATTTTTGGACATAATAGTTGTCCTCAAAAACCTCAAGACTTTGATATAAGAGTTTTTGGCGGTTCATTTAAAGCAGGACACTATTTATTAGAATTACTTCATAAAACCGATAAGAAAATAGCAACACGAATTAGGGATTACAAAAAATATTTGCATAATTATCATTATTTACTGAGAGAAATTCGTAATATTTATATTGTTGGGCATTCCTTAGGAAAAATTGATGCTGATTATTTTAAATTTTTACGAAAGTCTGTTTGTCCTAATGCAAAATGGCATATTAGTTATTTTTCGGAAGAGGATAAAAAACGAGCTGAAACATTAATGCATCATCTCAAAATTCGTTCTAAACAATATGAATTATACCCATCGATAGACAAATGTTTACAACCATTTATGTGTTCAATAGAAAATAAAAAAAATTAGTTTTTCTTATCTGTTCCACCCACCTTGATTAATAAAAATAGTTGAAGGGTTGAAGGCTTGAAATGTTGAATTGCAGTTGTTGCCAATTTTCCGTCGGATTTTAAAGCTATTTTAATTTGATAAACAAACATTGTTATGATCTAAAGAAAGATAATATTCTGATGAATTGTAAAAAAAAATGTCATTGACTTTTACATCTTGTATATAATATAATACGGGTGTCAAGCAAGCATTGATAGAAGTTTAATGACTTCTAAGCTTGCTTGATTTTTTTTATGATTTATATTATACTAATGGTGCAAGTGGGACAGTGACTTCAGTTTTATGACTGATGTGTCCCGCTTGTTTTTTTATTTGCTTCTAACACATCATATAAATGAACAATTTGTGGTTTTTCTTCACTTTCTCCTATATATTGTTCGGTATGCAATACTATTTTATATATTTTATTACCAATTTTCACTTTGCTTATAAAATAATGATATTTTGCTATATTTGGTTTCTTATCCGGTTTGGTATTTCTCTTAGATGTTTCATAAATAGAATTGTTTATTAATTCTTCTAACCCCATTATATATTTGTTGTGTCTATGCATGGTTGATTTTGATATAATTGTTCTTTTACTACTATTTATAATGTGTTCTCTTTTCTTTCTATTACCTCTCACATCAATAAACCAATCAGGGGAAAGTGTTGCAAATTTGGTAGCTTCGTCTACTAATTTTTTTACATAAGCTCTTACTTCTTGAAGTGTTGGTGTTGTTTTAAATTTATTCGTCCAATCCAATATTGGCGGTTCATCGGATTTATAAGAGGATATTTCTTCATTGAAATTTAATAATATTTCCGTGTTTTCTTTTTGAAATTGTTTAAAAATATATTCAGCTTCTTCTTCGGTTAAAATTATGTTTTTCTCTTCGGCAAAATTTTTAATAAAATCAATTGTTATTTCATAATAAGGAATATATAGTGACGAAATTTCTTTTTTGAGTTGTTCTAAATTTTGTGTGTTCATTTTATTTTGTTGTTTGTTAAATATTTTTTGTTATTATACCATAATTAAAACTATTCCACAGAATTTATCCAACAAAAATCAATAAAGAATTAGGTTGGCTTCCCGAAACAAAATTTGCAGACGGCATTAAAAAAACAATTGACTGGTACATAAACAATCAATCGTGGTGGCAACCCATAATAGACGGCGAATACAAAAATTATTACGCAAAAATGTATGGAAAAACTGAAAATTAAAAATTTTGCAAAGCAAATTTTTGGTTATAGGTTTATATGGTTATGAGATTATAGGTTCATAACTGTAGCTGAGAACTATATTATTTGATATGAAGTTTGATTAAAAAATAAGAATTAAATTTTAAATTATTTTAATTCCCGTATCGATTATTTCTCTAACAAAAGGATTTGTTTTATTAAAATCATTGATGGTAAAAGGATGAGGTTCTATTCTTAAATCTAGATTTCTTCTTAATTTCATTAAATACACCATATCATCAACAGGATCTCCAATAAAACTGTTTGAAACCACAGCGACATCAATATCACTATCTTCAGTAGCTTTATTTGTTACATAAGAACCGAATAAATAAACATTCTTTACTTTTATATTTTTTTTTAAAAGTAAAGCATATTTTCTAACAATATTTTTTATTGTTTTTAAATTTGTTTTTTTAGCCATAATCTTATTTCTTCTATTTTCTTTTTCTGTTCATTTGAATATTTTGGAGTACATCTCTTATAAAAAGATAATTTATAATCTTGATATCTTGCATTTATATTAAAGCTTGTTATTTCATCTAAGATATCTTGTTGCTCTTCGGTTAAAACGAGGTTTGCTCTATTTGCTAAAGACAATAAATCATGAATTTTCGGTACTGCAACATTTACTCCATTAGCTTTAACAAATAAAGCTTTCAATAACTTTTCTATTACAAGATGCCCGATAAACAGAGACCAATGGTAATCTTTGGATTTAAACATATTTTGCATTGTTTTAAAATCCATATCGGAACTATTAACCCAAAATTTTATTAAATCTTCTTTTCTCATACTTAGATTATAGCATATTTAAAAATATTAAACTATTGTTTGTATTGTTAAAGTTTTAATAAATTCTTTTACATAAGTTGATTAAATTTAATCCCTCAAAAGAATTTTAAAGTTTAGTGAGCTCCGAAAACTTAAATAACCTAATCCCCAACCCTCCTCAACGAAAAACCTTTAGTCCTCAAAATTTTTAGAAAACTCCTAATCTTGATGCATAGATGCATAGAACTCCCAACCACAAACTAAAAATATACCAATTTTGTTGGAAAACAATACTATTCCTAACCACCCCCAAATTTTTATAAAAGAACAACAAAACCAATGATATTGCTTTTATGATAAAATAATGATAAAATAATGATAAAATAATGATAGAGAGGATATTATGATAAAAATAAGACCGGTATCGGATTTAAGGAATAAATTTCCGGAAATTGAAAAAATTGTAAATAAAGGCAATCCTGTATATCTTACAAAAAACGGATATGGCTCAATGGTAGTTTTAAGCTTAAAACAGTATGAAGAACTTGTTCAAGATATAGAATTTAAGTTGGATGAGGCAGATATTCAAGCACAAAAAACAGATGTCCGTTATAAGCATAAAGATGTTTTTAACAGAATTAGAAAAAGAGTAAAAAAATAATGAATAAAAACTATAATGTTATATACCTGCCACTTTTTGAGAAAGATTTATCGGAAGCGGTTGACTATATATCAATTAATTTAAAAAGTCCCCAAGCAGCTTTAAAGTTAATAGATAAAGTTGAAAAAGCTATAATGAAAAGACTTTCCGCACCGAAGGCATTTGAACCTTTTATTTCCAAGAAAAAAAGGAAAGAGCAATATTACAGAATATATGTAAATAATTTTACTATATTTTATGTTGTTATAGGTAACACAATGGAAGTAAGAAGGTTCGTTTACAGCAGAAGACATCTTGAAGAATTAGTATAATCAATTCAAAAACCATTATATATCTTGTAGTTTCTATTCTTTTTAAATTATCTTATTTTCTTGGTGAACAAAAAACTTTTCAATTTCACTGAACATTAAAAAATTTTTATTTATATTAATGATATTTTTTGAGGGGGGAAAGTTTTATTTTTTATTGACTTTTGAAATCTTTTGAGCTATAATTAGTTTAGAGATTGGAAGATGTCCTAGAGGATAAATTTTATCGTTATAGGTCTTGATAAAGTCTTCCAGTCTCTTTTTTATTTCTACTTCATGTAAATACAGTCCTTGTCTATCAATTCCATTTTTTATAATAACTTCTTCTATATATCTTACGGTTCCTATTTTTATCGGTGCTATTATTACAAAAGTATTCCAATTTCTGCTTTTCCATTTTTTTTCTCTACTAAATATTTTCCCATACATTATTACTTCAGGAACAGCGATAAATGCACTTGCTTTTATTGCCCCAACCCCATGTGCTATATCATCCTTAACCCCTTCCAAATCTAACGAAACTTCACCAAGTTCTTTGTTTATTACTTTGCCGTTAAACTTTTCTTTGTAATATTTTGGAACTTTTATAGTAAGTTTTACTCCGTCCCTTTGAAATTCTTTCCCGGTTAATATTTTTACCGGCTTTCCGAGTAAAGCAAATCCTATCGCCTGTCTTATTTCTTTAGGAGCATGTTTTATATATTCTCTTATTTCTTTCGGTAATTTTGAATAATAATTTATTCCTTTTTTCTTTAATTCGTCTAAGTTTTTATAATCACCAAAATATTTTTTTATCTCTGTTTTGGTTATTTCTTTTTTCGAGCCGTATTGTTCAATTTCTTCTTTTAATTCAACTTGTTTTAAGTGTAATTTATCATATTCTTTTTCTATTAATTCTAATATCTGTAAATAGATTTCATTTTCTCTTTTTGTCATTATTTTGTCCTAAATATTATGAAGATTATTTTTATTATACCATAATTTAAAAACTCTTCAATAGGAATTGATTATATTTAAAATTATGAGAGATTTTTAAAGTTTAATGAGTTCCGAAAACTTAATTAAATTAATTCCTCAACCCTCCTCAACGAAAACTTTTAATCTTCAAAGTTTTTAAAAAACTTAGCAAAAAAAATTTTGCAAAAGTTGATTGTATTGAAAACTACAAAAGAATTTTAAAGTTATTTATCCAACAACCAATCTATGATATTTATTTGTTGTATTCCGTTGTGTGATATTAGTGGCTTTTCATCCGCAGTTATTAGAAACTTTTGATTGTTATCTTTTATATTTTCTAACGGTTTTAATTCTCTTTTTAATGTCTTTTCATTTGTAACGGTTTCTGCAACTTGATAATATTGAGTAATTCCATTTTTTATTGCAATGAAATCCACTTCATTGCTGTTAACTTTACCAATATATATTTCATAATTTCTTCTTAAAAGTTCAAGATAAACTATGTTTTCCAAATTTCTTCCAAAATCTTGTTTTTTACTACCTAAAATAAATCTTTGCAATCCTAAATCCGGAACATAATATTTTTCTGCTGTTTTTAAATATTGCTTTCCTATTATATCGTACCTGTTAACTTTATATAGAACAAAACTATCTATCATTGCAGTTAAATAATTTTCTACGGTTGGCGATGATATTTTTCTTCCTGCAGATGTCATAGTATCACTGATTTTTTTACTTGAAAAAATATTACCTACATTATAAAACATAAATTTTATTATACTTTCTAACATATTTACATCATTTATTTTTTTTCTTGAAATAATATCTTTTAATACAACAGCATTATATATTGCACTTAAATAATCGTTTATATACTGTTGATTTTCATTAAATTCCAAAATATATGGAAAAGAACCTTGTTGCATATACATTCTGAATTTACGAGTTAAGTCTGTTTGTTCTTTGAAATAAGACATATATTCTTTAAAAGATAAAGGTAACATTTTTATCTCTATATATCTGCCGGAAAGAAGTGTGGCAAGTTCTCCGGAAAGCAAATAAGCATTCGAGCCCGTTATATAAATATCAACATTAGATTTAAGATATAAACTGCTTAAAGCTTTTTGAAATCTATCTACATTTTGAATTTCGTCTAAAAATATGTAGTTTTTTCTGTTTGGAATAATTTTTTTGTTTATATAACTTAATAATGCTTTATAATCTGTTATATTATCATACATGCTATCGTCGAAGTTTATACTGATAATTTGTTTTGCAGAGATTTTGTTTTTTAATAAATATTCCTTAAAAAGTTCAAGCAATGTTGATTTCCCACATCTTCTTATACCGGTAACAACTTTTATTAACTGTTTATCTTTAAAAGCTATAAGTTTATTTAAATAATCTTCTCTTTGTATCATTGTATATCCTCTTATATTTTGATTATATACATTATTATAAACTATTTTTTTTATGTTTTAAAGTTTTTAAAATGTATTTTAAAAACTTATAGATTTTAGGGTTGTTTTTTAAACCTAATTTAAAAATATCAAAATAAAAAGAAATAAGAATTCTTCAAAAGATTTATAACGATGAGTAATGGATGTATGGATGAATTGAGATATGGAAACTATAAAAAGAAAAATTTAAATAAATTAATCTCAGAACTCCTCAACGAAACCCCTTTAGTCGTTAAAATCTTTAGAAAACTCCTAAAGAAAATTTTTAAATAATCAATTTCATCTTTTTATTTTTGCCGTTTCCATACATCCATACTTCCATGCCTCCATCCCTCTTCTGTCTATATCAATCTTCTTTGTGAACAAAATCCTATTTCTACCAACCATATGTTTTATAAAACACCAGCCATTATGAGCAAAGGAAGAATATTGCTTTTATAGATTTATCACTTGATATTTTATTAAAATTCGTGTAAAATGGAATTATGTTCCAAATTACACGAACTTTTTTGTTTTAAAGGAGTATTGTTATGTTGCAAAGAACTTTAGCTAAAACAATAAAAAAAATATCTAATACTTTTCCTGCATTACTTGTTACAGGTCCAAGACAAGTAGGTAAAACAACTTTATTGGAAATGTTATCTTCAAAAAAAAGAAGGTATGTTTCTTTGGATAATTTTGTAGATAGAGAACTTGCAAATAAAGAGCCGGAACTTTTTTTACAAAAATACAAACCGCCTATAATTATAGATGAAATTCAATATGCTCCTAAGCTTTTTACATATATAAAAATTTATATAGATAAACATAAAAATTCTAATGGCTTATTTTGGCTAACAGGTTCACAAAAATTTGAATTAATGCAAGGAATACAAGAAACATTAGCCGGCAGAATAGCAATTATAGATTTATTGGGTTTTTCTTATAAAGAAATTAATAAAATACCGAATGAAAGTAAACCTTTTTTAGTAAATACTGATTGGATAAAAAATAACATATCAATATTTTATAATAAAGATATTACCGATTTATATAAAACAATATGGAATGGCTTTTTTCCAAGATTAATAAATACAAAAAATAGAAATAGAGAGATTTTTTACAGAAGTTATATACAAACATATATAGAAAGAGATGTTAAAGAAGATTATTCTATAAGCAATGATATTACATTCTATAATTTTTTAAAAGCTGTTGCAGCAAGAACAGGGCAACTGTTAAATTATCAAGATATGGCGAGAGATTTAGAAATTGATAACAAAACAGTCAAAAATTGGCTTGCTGTATTAGAAAGATCAGGCCTTATAAAGTTACTTTATCCGTATTATAACAATATTACAAAAAGAATTATAAAAACACCTAAATTATATTTTTTAGATACAGGTTTATGTGCATATTTAACGGGTTGGAATAGTCCTAATGCATTAGAAACAGGTGCAATGAATGGAGCAATACTTGAAACTTATGCTTTTACAGAAATATTAAAGAGTTACTGGCATAATGGGAAGGAACCGGAAATATATTTTTATAGAGATAATGACCAAAAAGAAATTGATTTTATATTGGAACAAGATAATACTTTATATCCTATAGAGGTAAAAAAAACTACAATGCCGCAAAATGTAACAAAACAGTTTAATGTTCTAAATAATTTAAAGAAAAATATAGGAATAAAATGTATTTTGTGTTTAAGTAACGAAATTAAACCTATAACAAAAGATATTTATGCCATCCCTATTTGGAATATATAAAAATAATAAAACATCAATCATTATGAATAAATAAAAAATAATGTTTTGGTAAATGTTTTTTTATAAATTTATTAGGAAAAATATGAAAATTTTTCAAACTCAACTTTCTCTACAAATATTCATTATAACTATTAAATTGATTCAAATAGTATCAAAGAAAAAACTTTTAAAAAATAAATTTACCCGAAACGAAAAATGAAAATTAAAAAAATTTGTTGAACAAATTTTTAGCTGAGAGCTGATGAGCTGAGCAGCTGAAAAGTTTAACGACAAACTACAACGACAGATACATTCACTTCGTTCAGTATGACAAACTGAAACGACAGGTTATCGAGTTATGGGATTATAAGTTTAACGACGAAACGGCATAACGGAAGCTGATACACTTATTCCGGCTAAGTAGCCGGTAGAAAATGCTGCTTGAAGGTTAAAACCGCCCGTAGGAGCATCAAGGTCAAGAATTTCACCGCAAAAATATAAATTATCAATCAATTTTGACTTCATTGTTTTCTGTTCAACTTCGTCAATACAGACTCCGCCTTTTGTTATTATGGCTTCGTTTATACTTCTTGTAGATGTAACCGAAAATTTCATATCGGTTAAAGCAGTTAAATAATTTAATCGTTCTTCTTTATTTACCGCCGAACATTTTTTTGTTAAATTTATTTTTGCATATTTCATAAAAACATCTATCATTTGAACAGGTAATAACTCTTTTAACATATTTTTAACGGTAATACTGCCGAAATTATTTAATTCGCGTATTAAGCGTTTGTCCAATACTTCTTTTGTTAAAGCCGGTTTTAAATTTAATGATAAAAAAACTTCTTTTTTCTCTGATAAAAGTTTATAAATTAAAGAACTGATATTTAGAACGATAGGTCCCGTTGCACCGAAAATTGTCCATTCCATATCGCCGAATATTTTTGTTATCTCTTTATTGTTTGCAAAAACCGTAATTTCAACATTTTTTAATTTTAAACCGTTAAGCTGTTTTAGATAAGGGGAATTTATTACTATCGGCACAAGCGCCGGTGACTGGGAAATAATTGTATGCCCCAATTGTTTTGCAAATTTATATCCGTCACCTGTTGAACCCGTATTCGGATAAGATAAACCTCCGGTAGCTAAAATATAATTTTGTGCCTGAAAAAATTCACCGTTTTCCAATACAATTTCTTTGATTTTATTTGAATTTTTTGCAATATTTTTTACAGGGGATGAGGTTTTTATTTTTACGTTATTATCTTTTGCATATTTTATCAATGCATTTACAACAGCATTGGCATCATCGCAACAGGGAAAGTATCTTCCGCCGCGTTCAAGTTTTGTTTCTACTCCGTATTGTTCAAGCAGGGTAAGAATATCGGAACTGAAGAATTTATTAAAAGCACCGTATAAAAATTTTCCGTTTTGCCCGAATTCCGATATAAATTCTTTAATATTTGCACTGTTTGTTATGTTGCATCTGCCTTTTCCGGTTATTGAAAGTTTTATTGCCGGCCTTGATTTTTTTTCAAGCAGACAAACCGATTTTCCTGTTTTGGCTGCCGTCGATGCGGCAATTAAGCCGGATGCACCTGCACCTATAACAATAACATCAAAACTATTCATATTTATTTTTGATTTCTTTTACCAACTTATCTATATTGGAATATAATTGATTTATATCGTTTGTATCGTTGATAAAAATAATATCCGCCATTTTGCAACACAATGCAACCTGCTGTCCCGAGCCGGAACTTTGGGCTTCTTTTTTTTCAAGTTCAACAAATTTTTCAAGTGTTGCAGGGTCACCGGGTCTTTTTCTTTTTTGCATTCTTTCAAAACGAATTTGTTGAGGAGCATCTACATTTATAAGGACAAACCCTTCTATTGTTTTTAATTTTTCAACTTCTTTTGTGTGTCTTATTGATGTAATGCAATAATTTTTACCTTGTTCAAATTTTTTTATTACCGATTTTGCCAAAACATCGTTACCTTGTGTTTGCCTTAAATTTGTTCCGAAGGAAATTAAATTTTCCCGTGTAGGTTCAATATTTGCCTGTTTCATTAACAACCTTATTTCATCCGACAAAGAAAAATGTTTGAAGTTATATTTATTGACTATGTAATCTGCAACCGTATCTTTGCCGGAACAATAAGAACCTGTTAAACCTATTATCATTTTTATCTCCACTTATTATTTTTTTTAGTAGGATTTACTATGTTTTCGTTTACCCTTCTGCCACCTTTTTTATTGAAGTAATCGGACTGTTTTAATTGTTTTTGTTTTTTTACTTCTTCTTTCTTTTTTATTACAGAAACATCATTAATATCATTTCCGAATTTTATACTAAAAGAAAATCTGTGTGTCATACCTATATCACCACAAGGAACAAAAGCATAATCAAAAGATATATCGTTAAAGCCAACACCAAAACCGAAATTAAGCCAGTTAAAACCGGGAATATCTTTATTTCTACCGTCGTAACCCGCCCTTAATTTCAAATCGAACATATCACCCAATAAAATTAAATACTGTCCGCCTGCATTTATATATATATCGTTATCATTCGGAAAACTTAAATCAAATGCTATCAATAAATTATCAATAACAATTCTTGATATACCGGCTTTAATAATAAAAGGAAGTTCTTCTTCCTCATAATTGAATTTAATTTTTGTTCCCAAATTGGAAAAAGCAAGCCCTGCGGAAGTTTTTTCATTAATTTTATAAGTCGTTCCGAAATCTACGGCAAAAGCCGATGCGGACTTTTCTATTGTAGTATTTATATATTTTAAATTACCGCCGAACATAAACTTTTTATAGCTGTTTGAATATGATAAATAAACCGCTAAGTCCGTAGGGGAAAAAGAACCTGTTTTAGTGCCCGAAATATCTATTTTATCCATACTGCCGTAAGATACATATTGTGCGGCAATACCGAAGGTACCTGCTTTTTTTGTAGGCAATACAAAAGAAAGCCACTCGTAATTAATATCTTCAAACCAAATTGTATGAGAAAAAGAAAATTCTTTTTTTGTTAAACAACTTGTGTTTGCAGGGTTCCAGTATATTGCATTACCGTTTTGTGTGTTGCTTACACCTGCATTACCCATAGCGGCATTTTCCGCACCTATACCCAATTTTAAAAACTGCACTGCAGTTGTACCTATTTTATCGGATGATGCATAAGTAACGGAAACAAAAAACAATAATAAAAAAGATAATTTTAAACTGTTTTTTAAATTCATTTAATTACCATCGAAGTTGCGGCTTTCTTGCTGCCTGAACTTCATTTAACCTTGTAACAGGCGTATTTACGGGTGCTGCTTTAACAACTTCAGGTGTTTTATTTGATTCATCTATTATTTTAATTAAAACATCGGCAAATTCATCCAAAAGCTGCTTTGATTCCGTTTCGGTAGGTTCAATCATCATTGCTTCTTCAACTATAAGAGGGAAATAAATTGTAGGTGCATAATAGCCGTAATCAAGCAACCTTTTTGCAACATCAAGTGTTTTAACACCGTTACCCAAATAACCTTTTGAGGATAAAACAAATTCGTGCATACAAGTTTTACCCGTGGCAACTTTAATTTTATCTTTAAGTAAATTAAGCAAATAATTTGCATTTAAAACAGCATATTCTGATGCTTGTTTTAAACCTTTTCCGCCAAGTGCTTTTACGTAAGCACAAGCTTTTAAAATAACCGGGAAATTCCCGAAAAATGCTTTCATTTGCCCTATTGAATATTTTTCGTTACCGAAATCAATTTTAAATTTATCCGACTGTTTTATTATTCTCGGAGAAGGTAAAAAATCTTTTAAAAATGCTTTTACTCCGACAGGTCCTGAACCGGGACCGCCGCCGCCGTGAGGAGTTGAAAAAGTTTTATGTAAATTTATGTGCATAACATCAAAGCCGATATCTGCCGGACGAACCATACCCATAACCGCATTTAAGTTTGCACCGTCGTAATACATTAAAGAACCGTTTTTATGCATAACATCCGAAATTTCCGAAATTTGTTTTTCAAATATGCCCAATGTATTGGGAACCGTCATCATAATGGCAGCAACGTCTTTTGTTAAAATTTCACTTAATTTTTTTGCCGACAATGTTCCGTCTGTTTCGGATTTTAAAGAAATTATTTCAAAACCTGCCAATGCTGCGGAAGCCGGGTTTGTTCCGTGTGCAGAATCGGGAACTATTATTTTTGTTCTTTTTTCGCCTTTTGCTTTGAAATAGTTTGAAATTATTAAAAGCCCCGTGTATTCTCCGTGTGCACCTGCTGCCGGCTGTAATGTGAAAGCATCCATACCTGAAACTTCGCACAATGTTTTTTCAAGTTCTGACATAACTTCAAGGTTTCCTTGTATCGTTTCTTCTTCCTGCAAAGGATGAATATTTATAAAAGAATTAAATTTTGCAATTTTTTCATTTACTACTGGATTGTATTTCATCGTGCACGATCCGAGAGGATAAAAAGTATTGCTTAAAGCAAAATTTTTTCTTGATAAAACCGTAAAATGCCGAACTATTGTCGATTCGGATAAATCCGGTATATTTATCGGTGTTGTTCTTTGATATTTTTTATCTATTTCAAAATCCAAAGCAACATCACAATTTAATTCAATATCCTGTTTGTCAGAATTTATTTCATTTAATATTTTTTCCATTTTATTATTCCGCTTGTTTTAAAATTTCAACTAATTTATCTATTTCCTTCTTTGTTCTTTTTTCCGTAACGGCAAACATTAAACAATTTTTGTATTTTGAGTTTATTTGTTCTAAATTTAAAGGACCCAAAATATTATTTTCAAGTAAAAGTTTATCTATTTTATTAACATCTTTTGTAGTTTTAATTACAAATTCATTAAAAAACAAGTTATTGTCAAAAGCAGGGGAAAAACCGTTAAGTTTTGATATTAAATTAAAAGCATACCTTGCTTTTGATATGTTTATTTTTGAAAGATTTTCAATTCCGGTTTTACCTAAATATGCAATGTGAACACATGCCGCAAAAGAATTTAAAGCGGAATTTGTGCAGATATTTGAAGTTGCTTTTTCTCTTCTGATATGCTGTTCCCTTGATTGCAAAGTTAAAACAAAACCTTCTTTACCGTTTTTATCCGTGGTTTTACCGACTATTCTTCCGGGCATTTTCCATTCCAATGCTTTTTTTACCGCCATAAAACCGAAAGTAGCTCCGCCCATAGCCATTGCATTGCCGAACACTTGCCCTTCACCGACGGCAATATCCGCATTGTATTGTCCGGGAGCTTGTAAAAGTCCCAAAGAAACTAAATTTACTACTGAAATAAACAAAGCATTTTTTTGTTTTGTAATTTCGGATAATAAACTCATATCTTCAATTATACCGAAAAAATTAGGTGACTGCACAACAACAGCAGCAATATCATCGGCTATTTTTGATATTAAATTTTCCTGCGAAATTTTTCCGTTTTTTTCATCAATATCAACGGTTATAAGTTCAATATTGCTTAATTTGTCTGTATAAGTTTTGACAACTTTTATATATTGAGGATTTAATGCCGAAGAAATAATAACTTTATTTTTTCTTGATACCCTTACAGCCAAAAGAACAGCTTCGGCAACGGCAGTTGCTCCGTCGTATAACGAAGCATTTGAAGTATCAAGTCCGGTAAGTTCGCATATCATGCTTTGATATTCGAATATTGCCTGTAGTGTTCCCTGGCTTGCTTCCGCCTGATAAGGTGTATATGCAGTCCAAAATTCCGACCTTCCGGTAATTTCATCAACAACAGACGGTATAAAATGGTCGTAAATTCCGGCACCTCTAAAACATATTAAGTTTGCTTTGTTTTTATTCGCATAATTATTAAACAAATTCAACAATTCCTGCTCACTTAAACCGTCGGCAATATTTAATTGTTTTGCCCGTAAATTTTGCGGTATTTGCAAAGCCAACAATTCATCGGTATCTTTAACACCGATTTTATTTAACATTTTTTCTTTATCTTTTTTTGTTATCGGTATATAATTCATTTTTTAACCTTGTATTGTTTTTTCGTAATCTTGAGCCGACATTAAATTTTTCAACTCATCTTCATTTTCGGGTTTTATTGCAAAGAAAAAACCTTTACCGTAAGCATCTTGGTTTATAAGTTCAGGGCTTGATAAAAGTTCTTCGTTTATTTCAACAACGGTTCCGCTTACCGGACAATAAATATCAAATGCGGATTTTACAGATTCCACAACGGCACATGCCTGGGCTTGTGTAAATTTTTTGCCGACTTCCGGTAATTCTACATGAACGATATCTGTTATTTCATGCTGTGCATAATCGGTAATACCTACAATAATTTTATCTCCGTCTTTTTTGGCCCATTCATGAGTTTTTGCATAAAATAAATTGCTTGGAATGTTCATAAATTATCTCCTGTAAATTTTTATTTTTTCTGCTTTACAACCTGTGAAAAATTAAACCACTTTGTATTATTTTCGCTAAATTCCACATTTACCGTTTCTTTTATAAAATTTATTTCCTTTAATGTTCCTTTTCCCATCGGTGTAGAAACTATTGAACCCATTTCCGGAATTTTTTTCCTTAAACAAACATAAGTATCGTTTTCATAGGCCAGGCAACACATAAGTCGCCCGCATAAACCCGATAATTTTGAAGTATTTAAACTTAACTGCTGGTCTTTTGCCATATCTATCGTAACCGATGAAAATTCTTTTAAAAAAGTTTTGCAACACAACTGTTGCCCGCATGTTGAAATACCGCCGATAATTTTTGCTTCGTCTCTAACACCTATTTGAACCATTTGAATTCTTGTTTTTAAGGCATGTCCCAAATCTTTAATAAACTCCCTGAAATCAACTCTTGATTCCGATGTGTAGTATATAAAAAGTTTTGTCCTGTCAAAAGTATAATTTATTGTAGTTAATTTTAAATCCAACTTAAATTCTTTTACTTTCTTTAAAACCAAACCTAATGCCTGTTGGTTTTTGTTCTCATTATTTTGTAATCTCTTTAAATCGTGGTCGTTTGCTTTACGGACAATTTCCGCCAATTTAATATCTTTCGTTATTTCCAATTCTTTTTCGGTTTCAAAAACATAACCGAATTCCACACCGTGTTCCGTTTCAACAATAACTTTATCATTTAAAGAAAGTTGCAAATGTTTCGGTTTTGCATAAATTCTTTCCTTTATTTTTCTTACTATTACACCTACTACCAATGCCATTTTATTCTCCGTATTTTAGGAAAAAATTTCCTATATTTTTGAATTTATATAAATAAACAAATTATCCATCACGATACTTGCATTTATATTTGCATTTAAATAAGATTTATATTCACATAATTTATTTACAATTCCTGCAAATTTATCAGGTTCTCTTCTAAAATCAGCCGTTGCATATTCGGTTAAAATATCAATAACTTCCATAGCTTCTTCTCTATCCCTTGATGCTTTTTTGCTTTTTTCAACAATATCCGCCAAAGGTAACTTCTTTTTAGTAAGTTCCTGCCATAATGAAGAAAATTCATTTTGAGTATTTAACATTATTTGTTCGGCTTTGGCAATAGAGCCGTCGGAAAATTTTGCAATTTTTGTTGCAGCTTCCGTGCTTAAAGAATTTACCTCTTCAAGATACTTTATAATATCTTTCTCGGGTAAAGGTTGAAAATATATACTTTGAACTCTTGATAAAATTGTTGTCGGGATTGTTTCTCTGTGTTTTGCTATCAATATTAAAATTGTATCTTCGGGAGGTTCTTCCAAAGTTTTCAACAAACTGTTAAATGCTTCCAATGTCATTTTTTCTGCAGGTTCTATTATAAAAATTTTCCATTTACCCGTTATTTTTTTCATGGAAACATATTTTTGCATATATCGTATTAAATCTATTCCCAATTTGGTTTTATTTTTATCGCTTTCTTTTTCTGCAATTTCATTTTGCTTATCAAAATTTATCAAATGTAAATCGGGGAAAGAATTTTTGTCCGTCATTTTGCAGTTTTCACAATGCCCGCATGAACCGATATCGGTTTTTGTATATTCGTTAATTGAACAATTTAAAATTTTTGCAAATTCAAAGGCAAATTTTTTTTTGCCGATACCGTCTTCACCCATAAACAAATAAGCATGCGGAATTTTATTATTTTTTATTTGTTCGGACACTATTGATTTTGCTTTATTTTGCGCTATTATATTTTCAAACATTTTTCTATTTCCGCTATTATTAATTTTTGCGTATTTGCTATCGTATCTTGGTTTTTTATTTTCTTTATTCTGTCGGGATACATTTTTGCTAACGTTAAAAAACCTTTTCTGACATTATTATGAAATTTTAAAGTTTCTCTTTCTATTCTGTCGCCGTCGGTAAAATCATTTTTTATTTTTGCTCTTTCAATTCCTGTTTTGGGTGCAATATCAAGATACAACGTTAAATCCGGTTTTATACCTTCCGTTGCAACATTATTAAGTTTTTCAATGGTTTTTATATCTATTTTTCTTCCGAACCCCTGATAAGCTATTGTAGAATCTGTAAACCTGTCACAAATAACAACATTTCCTTTTTGTAAATTAGGTTTTATTACATCGGACAGATGTTGAATTCTTGATGCTTCGTAAAGAAATAACTCGCATAATGAAGTTATTTTAAAACTCGGATTAAGTAAAATATCACGAATTTTTTCGGCAACGATATTTCCGCCAGGTTCTCTTGTTAAAACAACGGTAAAACCTTTGTCTTGCAAATATTGTTTTAATAATTTCGATTGTGTAGATTTTCCGCAACCCTCACAACCTTCAACGGTAATGAATAATCCTTTTTTATTTTTCATAATCCTTTATATTT
>NZ_CACWEU010000176.1:0-8575 GCF_902760015.1 Candidatus Ruminimicrobium bovinum | reverse complement strand
TGCTTTTCCTGAGGACAAACTCTGCCGCAAACGGCAGGTAAATTACTTTTTGTTTTAATAACTTTTATTGCACCGGCGGGATTATTGTTTGCTAATTCGTGTATGAATGCGGGAATATTAACTTCTACGGGACATCCAGTTACACACATAGGTTTCTTACAGTTCAAGCATCTTTTTGCTTCCGTTAATGCTTGCTCGTCGCTGTAACCTAAATTTACTTCTTCAAAATCTTTATTTCTTACGTTTGGTTCTCTTTCAACCATCTTTATTCTTTGTGACATTTGCACTCCATGTTAAGAATTTCTTTATATCTTTCTAAAGCTACTTTTTCATTTTCTTTAAATGCTCTTAAACGACTTGTAAGTTCGTCCCAATCTACTAAATGTCCGTCGAATTCCGGTCCGTCAACACAGGCAAACCTTATTTTTTTATCAACACTAACTCTGCATGCACCGCACATTCCGGTTCCGTCAACCATTATAGGATTTAACGATACAAGAGTTTTTAAATTATATTCCTTTGTCATATTTGATACGGCTTTCATCATGGGAACAGGACCTATTGCATAAACAATATTTACCTTTTCTCTTTTTATTACATCGGCTAAAATCGTTGTAACAAATCCTTTAATTCCGTAAGAGCCGTCATCGGTTGCAACCAAAAGTTCGGTTGAATTTGCTTTTAATTCGTCCTGCATAAGCAATAAATCTTTATTTCTTGCACCGACTATTGTTATAACTTTGTTTCCCGCTTTTAAAAGTTCACTTATAACAGGCAACAATTCGGCAGTTCCTACACCGCCTGCCATTGCAACAACCGTTCCGAAGTTTTCAATTTCGGTAGGTTTTCCCAAAGGACCTACGATATCTTTTATACAATCGCCTTCTTTTAATGTTCCAAGTTGTGTTGTGGATTTTCCTGCTTCCTGAAATATTATTTTGATAGTCCCTTTTTCTATGTTTTTACCTGCAACGGTTAACGGAAATCTTTCACCTTTATCGTTAAGCCGTAAAACTATAAATTGCCCCGCTTTTACATTTTTTGCAATATCTGGCGCTTCAATTTCAAAACTTTTGATATTTGAGGAAAGAATTTCTTTTGAAATTATTTTAAACATTTTTGTTTAATTCCTATTTTTAAAATTTTTTTGATTATATAATTTTTGTTTTAAATATTCAAGAAAAAACACTTTACATCTTTTGTTTTATAAAGTTTATAGGTTTATAGGGTTAGGTTGTCATCAACCGTAAGGAGAAATCTGCCGTTTTTGTTTACTGTTTGTCGTTGCCGTTAAACTTATAATCCTATAACCCTATAACCTTATAACCTGTCTTTATAGCTTCTCAGATCTCAACCGAGATTGTAACTTTTTTGTTTTTAAAAGTGTCTTAATGGCAGAGCCGTAAAAATTAAGTAAAAGGAGAATGAAAATGAAAATAAGGAAGATAATAATAAGTTTGATGTTGGCAGCAGGGCTTGCAGGTTCAAGTTTTGCGGCAGGTCATGCAGGCAAACCGCAACCGAAAAATGTTCATAACGGCAAAGTTGTAATTGAACACAAAATGCCGAAACAAAATGTTAAAGTTGTAAAGGTTGTAAAAGAAGTTTCGCATAAACCTAAACCTCATCACAAACCTGCACCTAAAAAAGTTGTTGTAGTTGAAAAACATTACAGGAATATACAACCTCATTACTACGGTAATGATAATGCGGCAGCAGCTTGTGTAGCCGTAGTCGGAATAGGGTTACTTGCCGCAGCAATAAGCGGAATATAGTAAAGATAGGTTATAGGGTTATTGGATTATAAGTTTAAACAACAAAAACTATAAATAATCCATAACCCTATAACCTAAAAAATTGCTTGCAATTTTTGTCGTTTGCCGTTAATTATACATTATAAATTCTACATTATACATTGCCGTTCTCAGCCATCAGCTGTCAACCCTCAGCTATCTTAATCAATGTAATATGGACTATTTCAGATTTTGAAAATAATCTCATCGAAGGTCCCCACCATCTTGTTCCGGTGGTTACATAAATATAAGAATCATTGTCTTTATATAATCCGCAAAAATATTTATATATAAAATATTCAATAATATCAAACGGCGGAATTTGCCCCGCATGAGTATGCCCCGAAAGCTGTATTGTCACAGGATGTTTTTGAGTTTCAAAAAATATTTGCGGTTGATGTGATAAAAATATTACAGGTTTTTCCCAGTTGATGTTTTTAAGGGCTTTGTTTATATCGGCAGGTTCATAATTAAAATATTTAGAAGTTTTTATATCGGTAATACCTGCAACATAAAATTTATCGTCAACCAAAGCATTTGTATTGTTAAGTAAAATATAATTTGCATTTTTACATACGGATTCAAATTTCTTTATACCCATATAATATTCATGGTTACCGTTAATTGCAAAAACACCGTATTTGGCTTTAAAATCGGCAAGTCCGTAATTTTTATAAGTTTGTGTTATATCAATATCGGCTAAATCGCCCGTAAAAGCAATAATATCGGGATTAAACGAATTTGTTATTTCAACAATTTTTTTTATTTCATCATAAGTTGTAGCCGTATCAATGTGAATATCCGAAAGCTGAACGATTGTAAGTTTTTCTACCGGTAAATTTGCAACAGGTATTGTAATTTCCGTTATTTTAGGAAGACCTCTTGTATTAAATACCGAATACATTGATGAAATTAAAATAATAATAACGGTTATAAGTGTTGTATTAAACCTGAAATGCGGAGTATGGTTAAATATAAACAATATGTTGGATAATAAAAAGAATGTAATCGCTATTGAAAAAGTTCCAAGCCAAATGTAACCTGTTTGAGTTAAAATTTTTGTATATACGGAAGGTTGGCTGTGCCTTGAAATGCTTAGTGCATAAATACTTAAAAATGCAACTGTAAAATACAACGATAAAAATATTACAAGAGATAATCCGTGCAGTTTGAAATCCGAGATTATTCTGTAAATAATGTAAACATTACCTAAAAGATAAATAATAAAAAATATTAAGAAAAACATAAAAATTTGCTTTGCAAATTTTTAGCTGAGAAGCTGAGCAGCTGATAGTTAAACAACAAAGCTGCAACAACTTAACAACTTGGCTTCCGTGTAAAGTTCGAAATTTTGACACTTATACATCAAAAAAATCGTTTTACGATTTTTTTAAAATTTTTTTTCTTGCTTCAAGGATAAATTCGGTTGCCGTCGGGCATAAATAATCGGGATATGTCCACGGAAGCTTTGTAAATCCTTCTTTTCTGTAAATGGTTGTTACTTCACCGTAAATGCCTTTACCTAAATATATCCTGTGGCTGAAATCTTTTGTTGAAGCAAGTATTACATTTGCCGGTGTTATGTATCCGGGGTCAATATTTACAATTCTGTTTTTATCTTCGGCATAAGAATCTTCAATATTGTTGGTTTCAATTTTTATATCAGCCAACATATCGGGCTGCACAAGCTTTTCAAAAGCTATCCATTGCCTTTTTAAATTTTTACCCATTTCTTTGTTGTAATATTTTGTAAATGTAAAATCTATTGCGGGGCTGTAAATATCTATTTTGTTGTTAAATTTTTGTTCTAACAAAGAATAAACTTGTTTTATATCAAAAGTTTCGTTAAATATAAGTCCGAAAAAAAACTTTACCGGATATGCTTTATTAATTTTTCCCATAACGGAATTATTTTACAAAAATAAATTAAATTTGCAAAATATATATTAAATTTGTAAAATAAACAAACTGTTATGTGAGTGTTTTTATTGGTGACCTTTTGGTCGCCTTTTGTTTTTTAAGGAGAAAAAATGGAACTTGTTAAACAGGTGGAAGAACTTTTATTACCTATAGCCGACAGCGAAAAAACAGAAATAGTTGATATTGAGTATGTGAAAGAAAACAGACAGAAAGTTTTAAGAATTTATATAGATAAGGAACCTGCAGTAAACCTTGACGATTGCACAAAAATGAGTAATTTATTCGGCGATAAATTGGATAAAGAAGATATTATAAAAGAAGAATATGTTTTGGAGGTATCGTCTCCGGGGCTTGACAGAATTTTAAAAAAGGAAAAAGATTTTAACAGATTTAAGGGCTATAAAATAAAAGTAACAACTGCAGTTGCGATTAACAACCAAAAACATTTTAACGGACAGTTGGTAACAACGGCGGACAATAAAATAGTGGTAAACGATTTAACAAACGGTATAGTTGAAATAGAAATTAAAAATATAATTCGTGCAAAATTAGACCAGGATTTTTAGGAGGAGAAATGTCAGAAAAAAGTGAACTTTTAGCAGCACTTGAAACAATTCAAAGAGAGAAAAAAATTTCAAAAGAAGATATTTTACATGTGGTTGAAAATGCTTTGGTTTCGGCATATAAAAAACATGTTGGTAAAAATGTTAATGTTGAGGCGAAAGTTGATAATGAAACGGGGCAAATGAGTGCTTGTGTTATAAAAAAGGTTGTTGAAGAACCCGTAAACAAACTTACCGAAATATCTCTTGAGGACGCAAAAAAAATATATAAAAATGCAAAACTTGACGAAGAAATAAAAATTGCACTTGATACCGACGATTTTGCAAGAATAGCAGCACAAACGGCAAAGCAGGTTATAGTGCAAAAAATAAGAGAATCGGAAAGAGATTCTTTGTATGAAGAAATGAAAAGTAAAATAGGTGAAATGATTAACGGTTCTATATATAAAATTGTCAACAGAAATATTATAGTTGACCTCGGGAGAAGCGAAGCGATTCTTCCCGTTTCGGAACAGGTTGCAAAGGAAAAATTTTCGGTAGGTCAGCATATAAGGGCAATTGTTATAAAAGCCGAAAAAAATGCAAAAGGTCCGAATACGGTTTTGTCAAGAACTCATCCGGATTTGGTAAAAGTTTTATTCGAGCTTGAAGTTCCCGAAATTTATGAAAAAATAGTTTCTATCGTGGCAATAGTAAGGGAAGCCGGTTTAAGAACAAAAATTGCGGTTACTTCAAATAATCCCAAAGTTGACCCGGTAGGTGCATGTGTCGGTGTTAAAGGTGCAAGAATAAAGCCCATTATAGATGAACTTAGGGGTGAAAGAATAGATTTGATTCCTTTTTCAAATGACCCGGTAAAATATATTTCACAGGCATTGGCTCCGGCAAAAGTTTTAACGGTAACAATTGTTTCCGAGCAGGATAAGAAAGCCGAAGTTATAGTTGCCGACGATATGCTTTCACTTGCAATAGGAAAATCCGGGCATAATGTAAGGTTGGCTGCACGGCTTACCGGTTGGAATATTGATGTAAAATCGGAAAGTCAAAAGAAACTTGAAAAAGAACAGAAAAGAGAAGAAAAATATTCCGAATTGGAACAGTTAAGCGGAATAAACGATAAAACAATAGAAATGCTTAAAAATGCGCAAATTACAAGTGTTAAGAAAATAGCCGAATTAAAAGTTGAAGATTTAACAACATTACCCGGAATTGGTCCTAAAACGGCCGAAAAAATTATAAAGTCCGCACAAGAGGCAATTTCCAAAAAATAGGAGTTGATTTTTATGACAGTAAAAAAAATAAAAAAAGAAACAACCGATACCAAAGATATAAATAAAACTAAAAAAGTAAAAAAAACAACTGCTAAAGTAAAATCCGCCGAGCAGAAAACAAAGGCGGACGGTAATGTTGTTAACGTAAAAGATGCGGATAAAAAAAATGTTAAGAAAAAAACATCCGTTTCTTCCGTTTCCAAAAAAACAGGTACAAAAACTTCAAAACAAACAAGTAAAACCGTTGTAAAAAAAACAAGTTCAAAAAAAACCGATTCTCAAAAAAGTGATGCCAAAAAGCAACAAACAAAAGAACATAAAGAACAAACAAAAGAACATAAAGTAAAAAAACAACATAAGCAGAATGAAAATAAACAGCAGCAAACTAAAAATATAAAACAGCAGGAACAGCAGGTAGTAAAACAATCCGACGATAAACAAGCACAAAAACAACAGAATGTTCCAAAACAAAATACGGAACAAAAAAATATTCAACAGGAACAACAAAAGCCGAATGAAGAAAAAAAGGTTCAACCCGTTCAAACTCAAAATATATCCGTTTCCGATGAACAACGGAACGGACAAAAACAACAACATGTAGAACAGAAACAGCAACCGCAACCGACACAACCTCAAAAACCGGCACTTCCTAAAATTACGATAAACGAACTTGTTACTATAAAAGACCTTGCCGAAAAAATGAAAATTAAAATAGGCGATATTTTAAAGAAATTATTGTCTATGGGAAGTATTGCAACATTAAATCAAAGAATAGATACCGATACCGCAACAATTCTTGCAAACGAATTCGGATTCGATGTTGATTTTGTATCGTTATATGAAGAAGAAAATATAGAAGAAGGCAAACAGGATGATGCGGCTTCGCTTTTACCGAGGTCACCTATAGTAACGATTATGGGGCATGTTGATCACGGTAAAACGTCTTTGCTTGATGCTTTAAGACACAGCAATGTTGTTGCCGGTGAAGCTGGCGGAATAACTCAGCACATAGGTGCATACAGAGTAAAAACATCCGACGGGGAAATTACTTTTTTGGATACTCCCGGTCATGAAGCTTTTACGGCAATGAGGTCAAGAGGAGCACAGGTTACCGATATAGTTATATTGGTTGTTTCTGCTACCGACGGTGTTATGCCTCAAACTATAGAAGCTATTAACCATGCAAAAGCTGCAAATGTTCCTATAATAGTTGCTGTAAATAAAATAGATTTGCCTACCGCAGAGCCCGAAAAGATAAGGCAGGAATTAAGTAATTACGGATTATTACCCGAAGAATGGGGCGGTGATACGATAATGATTGATATTTCGGCAAAGCAAAAATTAAATATCGACAGTTTATTGGAAATGGTTCAGTTAAAAGCCGAAATTATGGAGTTGAAAGCAAATCCGAACAAAAGAGCCGAAGGTGTGGTTATCGAAGCAAAACTTGACCCGAGAAAAGGAACCGTTGCCACGGTTTTGGTTCAAAGCGGAACTTTAAGGGTAGGTGATAATATAGTTGTAGGAACTACTTACGGAAAAATAAGGGCAATGGTTGACGAATACGGAAAAAGGTTTATGGAAGCAATTCCAAGTATGCCGGTTGAGGTATTAGGCATAAACGAACCTCCTCAGGCGGGTGATAAATTTATTGTTTTGGAAAAAGAATCACAGGCAAGAGAAATTGCCCAGGCAAGAAAAGAAAAAGTAAAAGCCGAAGCATTAAAACCCAAACACCACGTATCTTTACAAGATATAAGCATGGGTAAAACAAAAGATTTGAATATTATTTTAAAAACCGATGTCCAGGGCTCACTCGGCGCATTGTGTGATGCACTTGAAAGAATGTCAAATTCGGAAATAAAATTAAATATAATCCATAAAGGTGCCGGCTCAATAACCGAATCCGATGTTGTTTTGGCTGCGGCTTCCGATGCTATAATTGTAGGTTTCAATATAAGGCCTGATGCCGCCGTTTCAAAAGTTGCGGAGCAGGAAGGTGTTCACATAAATGTTTACAGAATAATTTATGAGTTGATAGCCGACATTAAAGCTGCAATGGAAGGTTTATTGTCTCCGGAAACAAAAGAAAGAATAATAGGAAAAGCAGTTGTAAAACAAGTATTTAAATTGTCTTCGGCAGGAACAATATCCGGCTGTATGGTAACGGAAGGTAAAGCCGAAAGAGGTGCAAAGGCAAGACTTTTAAGAGATAACGTTATAATTTTTGAAGGAAACCTTTCATCGCTTAAAAGATTTAAAGATGACGTTAAAGAAGTTGAAAAAGGATATGAATGCGGTATAGGGCTTGAAAAATTTGCCGATATAAAAACCGCAGATGTAATAGAATTTTTTACAATAGATAAATTGGCAAGAAAATTGACAGAGGAATAAATGAGAACATATAAAAGGGCCGACAGAGTTGCCGAATTGATACAGGCGGATACCGTTAAAATTTTAAGGGATATTAAGGAACTTAATAAAGGATTGCTTACCGTTACAAAAGTAAAACTTACAGACGATTTGCAAACTTGCAGAATTTTTTATTCGATTATAGGAACCGAAGCGGATAAAAAAAATGCCGATACTGTTTTAAAAGATAAATTAAAACTTATAAGGTATCAGCTTGCAAATACAATGGATTTAAGAAGAGTTCCTACAATAGAATTTATATATGACGATTCGGCGGAAAAAGCGGAAAAAGTTTTTGAAATACTTGAAAAAATAAAAGCCGAGCAGGAATAAATTTATAAAAATAATGAAAAAATTAACTCCTTTAAACTTAGCGGAAAATAAAATTTTAAAAGATATATCTGCCGTAATAAAAAAATCCGAAACTTTTTTTATAGCCGGGCACAGAAAACCCGACGGTGATGCATTGGGTTCCGGGCTTGCACTTGCTTCTTTGCTCAGAAGGTTGGGGAAAAAAGTTACCCATTGTTCCGTTGATGAAATTTCGCAAGATTTAAAATTTATGCCCGGCTCAAAAGCAATAAAAATAACAAATAAAATTGATAAAATTTTTGAT
>NZ_CACWEU010000175.1:0-10575 GCF_902760015.1 Candidatus Ruminimicrobium bovinum | reverse complement strand
TGCAATTCTTTTGTTCCCGTCAACAAAACTATGGTTTTTTACAACCATATAAAGTAACATTGATGCTTTTTCTTCTAATGTAGGGTAAAGCTCTTGTCCGCCGAAAGTTTGATATACTTGATTAACGGAACTTTCAAAACTTTTATCTTTAGGAACGGCAAATACATCGCTTGCAAAATCGCCTTTCATCTTATCAACAATTTTTAAAAATTCTTGCATTGTTATTTTAACTGCTTTTCTTTTGGAATTTCCTTTTTTATCTAATTGTTGATGGTCGTAATCATCAAGCAAGTTTAACCCTTTAACAAAATTGTTTAAAATGTTACTTACATCTTTTGCTTGTTTTAATGTTTCAACTTGGTTTATTAAACTTCTGTTTAGCAAATCCACTGTTTGTTGTAATGTTGTAAATTTTTCTTTTTGCTGTTGTAAAAGATTTTTATTTATAACATAACCTTCAGTAAGGTAATTTTTTAATGTTTTTGTAGCCCAAATTCTAAACTGTGTTGCTTTTGTAGAATTTACCCTATAACCTACGGAAATAATAGCATCAAGATTGTAAAAAGAAGTTTCTTTTGTCTGAGTTTTATTAACCATAGCACCATGTTGAGTGGTTATTTCCATTTTGGAAATAACCTCTTTTTCGTTCAACTCACCTTCTTTGAAAATATTTTTCAAATGTTTGTTTATAGCAGGGACATTAACATCAAACAACTCTGCCATTGATTTTTGTGTAAGCCACAAAGTTTCATTATGAAGTTTTAAATCTACTTCTAAATTTCCGTCTTTTGTTTTATAAATAATTATTTTGTTTTCTTTTTCCATCAAAACACCTCTTATATAATTACTTTGTATAATTATACAAAAATATGTTTTAAAAGTCAAATTGTTGTTAGTTTGAGGTTGAATAATAATTTAATATTAAATCATTAATTTTTTTGTTTCTCAAAATCATCTTTTATTATTTTTATATTTTCTGAAACATTATAAAAAGTCTGTTTTTTATCTATTATATAATTCAAATATTCATAATTTTTTCCTTTTGAACTTTTAACGGGATTTATATTTTTAAGAAAAATTTCCTAATACCACAACCATCCAAACACAAGCCAATAGCAAGAACTTTAAATTTAAGTTTGCCCCGCACAAGAGCTATTTTAAAAGACAATAATAAAAACAAAATATATTTGTTGAATAAGTAATGGATAAAAAAGAGCATACCCGATTTATTAGGATATGCTCAAGTTTTTTGTTTTACTAATATTAATCTTTCTCGTAAAATCTGCTTTCTGCTTCTTTTAACAATTCTTTTGCACTTTTGTTTTGTGCAACTTGTTTTGATGTATCGCTAAATGCTCTGCTTACCAAGTTTTTATAAGTTGATACCGGTATTGAAGCTAATGTGTATGTTCTCCAATATACTTTACTATCATAACCATTAACTTCCTGTAATTTTTCACTATATGTTGATTCAGCTATAATTCCCGATACTTGTAATTTTTGAACATTTGACATAAAAACATCTTTTAAGTAGCCGCCGGTCGTTTCTTCATAAGAACCTGCCTCCAAACTCCTTCCGAATTCTACACCGATATTATTTTTTATCTGTTCTGCTACTCTTGTTTGTGCTGCAGCAAACGATGCTCTTTTTGACGCTTCCAAATTTGCAAATCCTTCAGCAACCGTTACATAATACATCTTTCCGTCTTTTTCAAAATATTCTTTACCATCGTTTGTCCAACTCGGCTGACTACCTTTCGGAACTGTTTCAATTACATTTACTGTTGCCCCGTTTGTTGCTACTTTCCCTTTACTTGCACAACCGATTAACCCTACAAACATACAACTGATTACTACTGCTAATACTTTTTTCATTCTCCTTCCTCCTTTTGTTTTTTTCTTAACAAGATTTCTTTTTTATTTAAAAGATTTTCAAGTTTTTGTTCCAATATTAATTCTTCCAATTTATCTTTACTTTCTAAATGTTCAACAACCGGTGTATAAAATTGTAAATCATCTATTTCGTGTAATGATGATATTTTCATATTATTAGAAATCTCTGCACCTGTATGTTCTATTTTAAATTTCAATAATAATGGAATAAATTCTCCCGTTTCATTTTGTTCTATTGAAAAATACGGTTCAATATTAAAATATTTTTTTGTTTTGAATATATTTTTTGCTTGTTTTCTATCATCAAAATCAAAATAATAGTTATAAGATTTATTTTGATATTCAAATTTTATATCAAAATATTTTTTATCGACATTTGGTGTAATTGATAAAATTTCTGCTTTATTATTTTTATCAAACAATGGAATTTTTTGAAAAGATTTTATTTTTTGTATAAACGGTTGTATTGTTTTAACCATAGCTTTTAAAGTATCTTCTTCATCTTTTAATACTGCTAATTTCTTATTATCTCTTAGTTCTTTTATTTTATCTTTTACATCTTTTTTAAATTCCTTTTTATGTTCTTCATATTCGTTTAATCTTTTTTTAAATTGTTGTGTGCTTTCCCATTCATCTTTAACAGGTTTTTCCTCTAAAAATACTCTTTGTTTTATTACTTCAACTTGATTATCGTAACTTTCGTCTATTTTTACTTTGTTTATTATTAATATATCGGTAAATTTATTTACAATTTCATCTGTTTGGGCTTTTATTTTTTCAGCTTGTTTTATTGCTTGCCAAACTGACATTTTTTTTGTTTTTTTCCACATTGCCATATTTTTATTTGCCGTTATTTCCAATTCTTTTATTTTTGCTTGGTTTTCTAATTCCTGCTGTTTTATATAATTTTTTTCTTCCAATAATTTCTTTTTTGTTTCAAGTTCTTCTTGTTCTATTTGCCTTTTTAATTTGTTTTCCTGTTGTTGTCTTTGTAAATCTTTTTGTCGTTGCTGTTTTTTTGCTTCTTCATATTCTTCTTTTGCTTCCAATACCATTTTTTCAAATTCTATTTCCTGTTGTCTTTGTAATTCAACTTGCTGTTTTACCTGTTTTGATAGTTTCTGTTCGTATTGTTGTTTTGTGGCAGTTTTTAATTTTCTTTCAAGTTCCAAATTTTTTTGTCTTAACTCTTCAGCTTCTTTTTTGTATTCTTCATCTTGCATTATTTTTTCTAAGTGGCTTTTTACATTTTCCGTATTTATTTTTATTCTTAATTTTACTCTAACATTTTGTTTCCGGTTTTCTACAAAAGGTTCTTCTTCCAATATCTCTATTTTAGCTATGGAACCTGCAATACTTGTAAATTCGTCTTTTGTTATTTCATAATTTTTTATATTTAATTGGCTCATTATAAATGTGCCTGCTTCTTCGGTTGCCTGCCTTGTTAATTTTTGTTTTAAATAATCTATTACTTGGTCTTGTGTTTGGTTTGCAGGCACAAGGGCAGTATCTTCCTTTATAAAAGTTTTTATTCCCGCAAAACAAATTACATTAAAAATAAATATTATTGTTAAAATTAAAAAATATTTTATTCGTTTCATTTTTATTTAATTACTCCCTCATACTTTTTTTTAAATTTTCAATTTCCTGTTCTTCTTGTTCAATTTGTCGTTTTAAATATTCTTTATTTTCTTTAATTTCTTTGTTTCTTTCTTGAATTCTCTTTTTTGTTTCACTTGATATTCTGTTTTTTGCTTTTCCAAACTTATATTTTAAACCTCCGAATATACCAAACCCTTGTCTTGCTCCAAACCTGCCTGTTGCCTGTAAATACATATTCCAATTTTTCCAATTCTTTTCAAAACCTATTCCTAAATCACTATAAGAACCTATTTCCTTTTCGGGTAAAATAATATCATCCATTGTTACCTTTGAACTATTACTATTAAATGACATACTTAAAATTGCATAAGGGGTAAATTGATTTTGTAAATTTAACATTAATTTTAAACTTGGTTCTATGTGTAAATTTGTTGCCGGGTCGGAAGTTATTTTATTGTTTTGGCTGTTTATATAATCTGCTGTATTTATCATACTATACATCAAAAGTAAGTTCGGTTGTAATGTTAGTTTTGAATTTAATTTTATATCTATTCCTGCTTTACCTGCTAATGTATAACTGTTGTTTTCTATGTTGTCTGTTCCGAACATATTTTTAGCTTCAGCTTTGTTAAATATTGCATTTGCCGTTAATGCTAAATAATAATTTTCTGCAATATAAGAACCTGTTAAACCTAAAACATAACCTGTTTGGTTTATATTTATTTCTTCGTAATTTTGTTTAGATGTTGTATAACCAATATAAAAACTTGCTAACATATTATTTGCTACTTGTAAATCAAGTCCGCCTACTGTCCCGTAAGCATCGTTTTTTATATCAATATCATCTATGTTTATTTTTTCACTTACTGCATAAGGTCTTAACCATAAACCTTGTTCTATGCTGTTTTTTTCTTTAAATATTACATTACTGTTACTTGCATATAAATTACCTTTATTTTTTGCATTTCTAACAACTGCCATTTGAGAATCAATATTTGTTAATACTTGTTCTACAACATTTACTTGTGTTATGTATGCACCTATTTGGTTGGCAATTGTATTTTCAAAAGTTATTGGGTTATAATCTACATTGTTTGGAATATAAAATTTAAAAATCCCTGTAGAATTATCATAATAAACAGCATATTTATACAACGATGTATAAGCATTATTCGCACTTGAGAATATAAATTTTTTTAGAGTTTCATCAGCAAATATAATAGAAATATTTTCTTCAGCACATTCTTTTGTAATATTAATATTTTTAACATTTATTTTTCCGTTACCATTAAAACTTGTTGCAGAAATTGTATCTATAGTTTTATTTTCTAAATCTGCATCTATATTTAAACTTATTGTTCCTTCATTTATTGTTAAATTACCAAAGTTATGATGTTGTATTTTCTTGTTTTGTAAATTTATTTCTGCCCCATTATACAATATAGAATTTGTTGCATTATAAAAAACTCCATTTTCACCTAATGAAAATAATCCGTGTATAAACATATTAATCACTGTTAAATTAGAATTGTTTTCTAAAACTCCATTCACATAAATATTTTCTGTAGTTATTTGTGAACTATTTATAAGTTTGTTATTTATTCTTATTGTATTTTGATTTATTGCTGAATTATTAATTATGTTATTATTAATTTCAAGAATACCTGTTCCTGTAATTACATTATTATTTGTTCCGTCAACAAAATTTAATGTCCCATTGTTTTCGATTTGACCATTAATATTATGTGCATTTGTTGTTAATTTTTTATTTTTATTTATTATTACAAAATTTGTTATTAAAGAATTATTTGTAACTAATCCATCTATTATTGTTGTTCCTGTCCCAGTTATTTGATTATTGTTGTTTCCTTCGAAGAAATGTAACATTCCATTATTCATTACTAAATTATTTGATGGTTCTATACTACTTGCATTTGTCGTTAATTCTCCAGTTTGTTCTATAATTAACTTACTTTGTTTTATTGTTCCATTGTTTATAAAATTCCCAAATATTGATATCGTAGATGTATTTATTGTTTGTTCAATAGTGCCGGTATTTGTTCCATTGTTTATTATAAATTTACCATCATTTATTATTTTTGAATTATTATTTATTATTAATGTTTGATTTATGGTTATTGTTGCTGTTGAATTGTTTAATTGTTTATTTGTTAATATTTCTAAATTATTTTGTGTGATGTTAGCTTTGTTTGTTACATTATCGGATATTTGTATTAAACCTGTTCCCGTAATTACATTATTATTTGTTCCACCATAAAAATTTAAACTTCCATTATTTTCTATTTCTCCATTAATATTTTGTGCTTTTGCCGTTAAATTTCCATTATTGTTTATTAATATTTTATTTTGTTCAATTACTGCATCTGCCAAATCAATACTTACATTTTTTATTGTTATTTTTCCTATACCTATAATTCCTTTTTCAAAACTGCTCGAAACATCAGTAAGAGTTAAATTACCATCATTTATTATATCTTGTTCACTATTATTTGAAAAATTTGTTCCACTTATATTAAGATTTCCATTATTTTTTACTGCTCCATAAATATTTGTAAAACCTTTCCAGTTACTAACATTATTTATATTTAAAGTTTGTCCGTTAGATACATATATTCCATCAACATTTGACCCTAAAATTTCTTTATCGTTTCCAAATATTGTTAATTTGTTTCCTTCTAAATTTTCTAAATTTTCTGTTACTTTTTCATTTCCTACTAATGAGTAACTTTTTATTAACATCATACTATCTTTTATTACTTCTTTAAAAGATTTATTATTTGTATATTTATAATTAAGTGTTCCTTCTATCGTATTTGCAGAAAAACTATATTCATATCCACCATAATTTGCTGTTGTTAATACATTTAACTTTGGAGATTTCCCATTATTAAATAATGTTATTGTCCCTTCTTTCTCATTAGTATCTATGTCTATTATATTGATTTCACTCAAATTTAATGTGCCACTTACACTACCAGTTATTGTGAAATTATCGTTGGTATTATTCCTTAAATTTACATCAAATTTTAAATTACTATTGATTGTTGAACTCCATTTTGATAATGTTATATTATCTATCGAATTATTTAATATATTTAATGTTCCTCTTACAAAAGTTATATTACCACTAAAAAATTTATTTGTATTTATTTCTGTTCCTTTTGATTGTAATTCTACTTCACCGCCGTGTATATTTACATCACCCTTATAATCACTCATATCTTCATCTAAAATTATTTTACCTATTGCCGGTAGTGTTGTTGTAGAAGTATTAATATTTAAAACAACTGACTTATAGTCTGATATATTATAATCTGATGTTATTCTATCTTTAAAAATTATACTTGCTTTATCACTTGCCCATAAATTTATTATTCCATTAGAATGTATTGCATTTGATATTCCATTTGCAGTATTTCCCTCAAATTCTATATTATCCGTATTAGCTATTAAATTTATTGTGCCAGCTGATGCATTAGTTCCCAAATTATATATTGCTCCACCTTCCGTTTTGGCAATATTATTTTCAAATTTAGTTCCATCTAATATTGTTACAGTTTTGATATTATATATTGCTCCACCATAACCATAATAATTAGTCGTTGAACCTGTTGCTCCATTTATTTGTTCGGCTTTTGCTATATTTCCAATAAATATTGTTGAACTAATCAATACTTGACCTACTCCATTATATATAGCTCCTCCACAACCGCACGTTGATGAATATTTCTGACTCCATCCTTTTGCTGTATTTTCAATAAATACAGTTGAGTTAATTCTTTGTATTCCTTGAGCTCTAATATATATTGCTCCACCATTTCCAAATGAATAATTATTATTAAATATAGATAATGTAATATTTGCTGTAACATTATAATAATTATCTAAATATATTGCTCCACCACGACCATCGCAGTAAATACCATTAGATACGTGAGATGCATTATTATAAAAATTAGTATTATCTAAAGTTAATTTTCCAGATTCGATAACAGAAAATACTCCACCATAGCCTTGTTGATAATAATTTTCATAACTTTGATTTGATACTGAACTACTTGTTGTTATTTCATAATGTGTTGTTGCAAAAAGATTTACTGACAAAAATAAAAAACAGATAATTAATAATTTATTTTTCATAATTCTCCACTAAATTAAAATTTTTTTCATTCCTGCTTTTCTTACTTTTATGCGAACTGAATATTTGCTGGATTCTAATATTTTTCTAACAGTGTTTTCATCACAATTATTTTTTAAACCTATTATCACTTCATTAAAGTAAACTCTATGAAAAAAATCTTTATAAGGTAAGACAACTATTTTATTTTGCTTATTTACATCTTTTTCAAATTCTTCTATTATTGGGAAATTATAATATGTTTTATTTTCTACTTCAGTTAAATTATCGTTAATATCACTCACAATTATTCTCGTCTCTTTTTCTTTTTCAAAAGAAGAGAATTTTATTATGTCATTGTAACGAAGAATAACATTATTTATATTTTCTATTAGAGCTTTTTTGAATTTCAAATATTCTTTATTATCTTCAATGTCAGTTTTTATTCTTTTAAAAAATTTTATCCAAGCACATATTTCTTGGTTTAGATTATTATATTTAACATTTTCTTTTACATATTCAACTTCTGATAAAAATTTAGGAATAATTTTACTTATATTTTTATAATTATTTAGCCCTCTTACTATTCTAAATCCAATAACAAACCCTGTATAATCACAAGCATATTTCCTCCATAAAAATTCATTGTCTTTATCACAACAGAAAGAACCTACAAAAACTTTATTTTTGATTTTATTGATATTAGAATATTTTTTAAATAATCTTGGATAATCCTTTTTTATATCTTCCAATAAAATATTACCTTCTGTAGAATCATTGCTTTTTCCCAATTCGCTAAAGTGTAATGTTTTACTTTTAATTATCTTTTCAAAATTTTCAAATTTCGTATAATGATAAATTTTTTTATTTGTAAACTTTTCCTGTTTCATTTTTGTATGTTTTATTTTTGTCTTTTAAAAATAAGCCTAAACTTTCTACTTTTAAATGCATTTTCATCTAAAATTTTTTCAAATTCACTTATTACGGAAGAATGTAATTCCCATCCGGTTTTTGCCATTTTGTTTAGTTCTTCATTTAACTCATAATACATAACATTTATTACTTTATACTCACACATTTTGAATCTCCTTATAGAATGTTTACTTCTTAATTTTCTCTCTCTATAAACCATTTTGATAAATTAATTAAAAACATTATTGAAGAAAAAATAATTAACAATATTATTGGTATAAGCAATAAACCGATAAAGATAATTTCTCTTAAAAAATATACACAATACCATACTATCCAACATATAAATTCAAACCAAAACCAAAATACAATTTTCTTTTTAATATCCCTTAATTCTTCTTTTGGCATTATTAATTCCATATTTTTCTCCTGTATTTTTTCAATAATATTAAATTTTAATATTGTTCATTATAAATTCTTTTATATTTTATTTTCTTGTCATTTATAATGCTGTTTATCCAGCCCATATTATTTATACTTTCCATTAAATCTTTTGATTTTGGATAAGTGTAACTTGAACCATATATTGCAACATTGTTTTTTAGATTCACCATTATGAAATCTTCACAATAACTATCTTTGGAGTAAGTACCGCTATTATGAAAATTTATATATTCACCATCTATAGAAGCATTTTTAATATAATAAAGTTGCACTACATTTTTAAGTTTGCTATCTTTCCTTGCAACGATTAATATTTTGTTTGATTCGTAATAAACTGCTTTTACAATTTCTGTTCCTTCTATTGTGTTAAAGTCAAATTGTAAATATTGTGCAGTAGCAGGGTCTACATCCCAAGCAGGTTTTGAGTTTTTGTTGCTTACTTCTTTCATTCTTAATACTGCTTTATCAATATCCGTTTTAGAAATTCCTTTTAATAAATTTATTGAATTTATAAAATCAACTTGTTCACAACTTGTAAGAACAAACAGCACTAAAAACAAAACAACTATTTTTTTTAATAAAATAAATTCTTTTTTCATACATTCTTCCTTATAGTTATATTATCAGTTGTATTTAAAATTTGTTTTTGGATTTTTGAAAAGGATTGATTTGATTTTGTAGAAATATTAGGCAAAACAAAACGGCTGACTTATTTTATGTGGTTCTAAAGACACAAAATAAACAGCCGTGGTTCAATGCCCTTGTTAAAGGGCATCAAACACTTGGAATAAAAGATTAAGTTAATTAGGCTTAACCTTTTATTCCTATACGGTCTGTTTTTGGTTTAGAACCACTTTTGTTTTTAACAAAAGTCTATCCTTTCGGATTCCAAAAACATTCAATATTAACTTGTATAACTACAGCTGATAAGCTTAAATGCTTAGAGCTGATAGTTGAACGACAAACTGCAAACGACTTAACTACGAGATTCCCGATTACAAATCTCGGGAATGACAACAAAAAAAACGACTAACAACACCTACGAACAACTTGGATCCCGTATCAAATACGGGACACAGCTTTTGCGGTACTACAAGCTGATTTTAAAAGTTAAACCCTCCATCTAAAATAATATAGACATTATACTTTAAAACAATTTGTAAAAACAAGTTTTTTAGAGGTTAAGAGGTTGGGTGATATTTAATATACCAAATGAAACCTTATTAAGATTTTCGTGTGCCGGGGATCCTTGAGTAATTTGTAATAGCGGGAATGTAGGTCAATAAGGATTTCTGTATACAGGTTCCGTAAAATGCATTTATTTCTCCTTAGTACATTCTATAACAGCTCAAAGAAAAAATCACTTTATATTTTTTCCAAATATTATTTTAAATTTTTATAAAGTGTATCGACTTCTTTTAAAAGGTTGGGAATATCAAGTTTTTGAGGACATTTCTTTTTACATATTCCGCAATTAATACATTTATCTGCTCTATGACCTTCCGGAATTTGTTCGTAAGCCATAGTAAACTGCCAATCTTTGTATTGTGTTCCGTTTTTATGTTGGTTATACATCATAAATATTT
>NZ_CACWEU010000174.1:0-8740 GCF_902760015.1 Candidatus Ruminimicrobium bovinum | reverse complement strand
TTATTAAAGCTGCAAAACAACAATATCCTAATGTGAAAATTTATTCCGTAACAAGAAAAAACCTTGCGGAGTTGTTGCGGCAAACTTTGTTGGTTGATAAAATTTTTATCAAAGAAAAAGGTTTAAAATCAAAAATAAAATTAATATCCGATATTCAAAATGAAAATATAGATGTTGCATGTTTGTTTTCGGAGTCTCCGGAAAGTTTAATTTGTGCCTATCTTTCAAAAATAAAAAAAAGATACGGTTTTAAATCGGCAAGTTTAAATTTTTTACTTACCGACAAAGCAGAAAAAAAGGGTGTTCCGTCATTGGTAAACAATATAAACCTTGCAAAAAAAATAGGTATAAAAAATATACAAAATAATTACCTTGATATTATAAAAACAGATTCAAAAACGGATGATAAAATAAATAATATATTAAAACAATATAATATTGAAAATAAAAAGTTTATAGCTGTTTCCATAGGTGCAAGCAAAAGACGACAAGAAAAATGTTTAAAAGCTGAAGTTTGGATAGAAACAATTAACGAATTGACGGGAAAAAATATTCCTGTAATTGTTACCGGGGCCGTGTGGGAAAAAGAATATATAAAAAATATAACGGATAAATGTCTGAAAAAAATCAATGTTTTTTGTCCCGAAGGCGGACTTGTTGAACTTTCAGGTTTATTAAAAAAAGCTTCATTGTTTATAGGAGTAGATTCCGGTGCTATGCATTTGGCTGCAAGTTTAGGAATAAAATGTATCGCATTATACGGTAATACCGACCCTTCGCAAATAGGTCCGCAACCGTTGGAAAACCATATTATTATAAAAAAAGATTCGGCAAAACAAATAACCGCCGATGATATTTTAAATAAAATAGAATTTTAAATTTAGGATAATAAAATGAAATATGCAAGTTACAGAAGTGTTTTTAAAATGTATGAATACATTCAACCTTTTTTGAAATATTCTTCTCCTTTGGAAGAGAAATTACAGGCAAAAAAAGTATTGGTAATAGCACCGCACCAGGATGATGAAAGTATAGGTTGCGGAGGAAGTTTAATAAAATTTGTTAAAGACGGCGGACATCTTGAGATAGCATTCTGCACTACAGGTGAACCTGAAAGAATGAAAGAAACAAAAAATGCTACGCAAATTTTAGGTTCAAAAATAAATCATTTTTTTCAGTTTGAAATAAGAAGTTTATATTCCAATACGGATAAATTGGCAGATTGTTTAAGTGAGTTGTTTTTTTACAAAATAAAACCGGATATAATTTTTATGCCTTTTATGATAGATAATCATCAAGATCACGTAAGTATATCAAAAGCTTTTTGCAAAGCGTATAAAAAAACAAAAATAGATTGCTTGATTTACGCATATTCGGTATGGCAGGTTTTAATACCTAACGTAATAATTGATATATCTAAAGAATGGGAGCAAAAAAAAGCTGCGATAGAATGTTATAAAACACAAACAGCTTCAAGAGATTATGTTACAATGGCTTCTTCAATTGCACAATATTGGGCACAGGTAAAAGGCAAAAATACAAAATACTGTGAAAGTTTTTTTAAAATTTCTTCAGGCAAATATGCTGATATGGTAAGGAAAATATTGTAATGGATAAAATAAAAGTTTTACATGTCTTTTCTTCTGATACAATCGGCGGTGCCGAAAAACAAACGGTTTTAACAACAGTAAGTTTAAAACAATTTAATGAAAAATATGAACCTATACTTGCAGCACCTAAAAAAAGTTTTTTATATGAACAAGCCGAATCAAACGGAGTGAAAGTTGTTGATTTTAAATGTAGAGGAAGTTTTACTCCAACCGGTGTTTTAAGATTATTTAATATTGTAAGAAAAGAAAATATATCAATAATTCATGTTCATCAGGGAAAGTTATATTGGACTGCTTTATTGATGAAGTTGTTTTTTAAAAATTTAAAAATTGTTTTACACAGAAGACAGGATACAAGGCATAAATGGTATGCAAAGTGGCATTATAAAATAGCGGATAAAACATTAACGGTTTCAAAAGCGGTTCGAGATAATTTAATAAAGTATGAAAAAGTTTCCGAAGACAAAGTACAGGTTTTATATAATGCTTTTGATTTTGAAAAATGGACAAAACAAACAGATACTTCCGATATTATAAAAAAATATAACCTTGAAAATAAGTTTGTTATAGGAACGGTAGGTGCAATAGTTTCACTTGAAGGTAAAGGACAACAATATCTTTTGGAAGCAATAGCCGAGTTAAAAAAAGATTATCCGAATATAGTTGCTTTAATTGTAGGTGACGGAGCAGGAATGCAATTACAGCAGGATTATGCCAAAAATTTAGGTGTTGACGATATTTCAATTTTTACCGGATATCAATCGGAAATTCCTAAGTTCTTAAAAGTTATGAATATATTTTGTTTGTTGTCTTGTGATACTGAAGGTTTCGGTAACGTAAACTTGGAAGCACAGGCATTAAAAATTCCGGTTATTACAACAACGGTAGGGGGAAATCCAGAAACTATAATAGACGGTGTTACCGGCTTTTTAATACCTCCGCGAAATACGGATATGTTAATTTCTTCAATAAAAAAATTAATAACCGATAAACTTATGTCGGATAAAATGGCAATTGCAGGTGAAAAGTTTGTTAAAGAAACTTTTTCAAAGCAAAAATTAAGTTCAAGTTTAACCGATATTTATGACGGTGTTTTAAAATGAAATATTTGTTATATCCTTTGTCGATATTGTATTGTTGCTTATCAAAACTTAATAAGTTTTTGACAAAAAGCTATAGATTAAATAAACCGGTTATAAGCATCGGTAATATAACATGGGGCGGCAGCGGAAAAACACCCATGGTTATTGAAACTGCAAGTTATATTTTAAGTTTATGTAAAACTCCTGTTATTTTATCAAGAGGTTATGCAAGAAAAAATAAGTCAAAACAAAATGTTATAGTTAGAGATAAAAAACAAATTTTAAGTGATTTGGAAAATTCCGGTGATGAACCTTTAATGACGGCAAATTTGTTGAATTGCCCGATAGTTGTGGGAAGTAACAGAATTAAAAACGCCGAAATTTCAGAAAAATTTTTACCTGATATTTTTGTTTTGGATGACGGTTTTCAACATTGGAAAATAAAAAGAGATATTGATATCGTTTGCATAAATTCATTAAACCCGTTCGGTAACGGTATGATAATACCTGCAGGTATTTTAAGAGAAAATTTGTCCGCTTTAAAAAGAGCAAATTTGATTATACTTACAAATTGTAATTTATGTGATAAAGAAAAATTGCAGAATTTAAAAAATAAAATTTTAAAAATTACTGGGTTATACCCTTTAGAAACATCGTTAAAGTTTAAAAATATAACAAATTTATTTGATGACCGCGAGATTGAAGAAAATTTAAAAAATGTTACCGATTTTACAATAATATCGGCAATAGGTTCACCGGAAAATTTTATAAACACGGTTAAAAATTCAGGGTTAAAAGTAAAAAATAAATTTATATTTCGTGACCATCATAAATATGTTAAAAACGATATTGTTGAAATTGTAAATAAATTATCGGAAAACGAAAAAATTATTACTACTGCAAAAGATGCAGTAAAAATAAAAGAAGTAATTGATGATGAAATTCGTAAAAGGATTTATGTTTTAAATATGTCGATAATTTTTGATAAAGGAAAAGATGTTTTTGAAAGAGAGATAAAACTTTTATTAGGTATAAATTATGAAAAATAAATTATCACCGGCAATATTTTTGGATAGAGACGGAACTATAAACCATGATAAAAATTATTTAAGTGACGAAAAACAATTAAAACTTTATAAAAATATTGAAAAGCCGTTAAGAAAATTTAAACAATTAGGTTTTAAAATAGTTATAGTAACAAATCAGTCCGGCATAGCAAGAAAATACTTTACCGTAACAAAATTGAAGCAAATTAACTCTAAACTAATAGAAATGTTAAAAGATTTAGGAGTTACGGTTGACGGTATGTATTATTGTCCTCACGGACCTGATGATGATTGTGATTGCAGAAAACCGAAAACAGGTATGGCATTGAAAGCCGCGAAAGATTTGAATATTGATTTGAAAAAGTCTTATATGATAGGTGACAGTGTTAGAGATTATATGTTCGGTTACAATTTCGGCGGTAAAGGAATATTGGTTTTAACCGGACACGGGAAAAAGCAATTTGAAAAAGCCAAAAATGAAAGACAAAAACCGTTAGCTGTTGTCCGAAACTTACTTAAAACAGTGGAGGTTATTGAAAATGATTATAAAAAAAATTAGTGCATTAATAGTAATTTCAATTATGGCGGTTTCGGCTTTTTGTCAACCTGTTGCGGAAGTTCCTTTCCAATGGAGAACAATGAGCGGTAAATTACCTATACAAGAAAATTTGGTGTTTGATGTTTATTGGAAATTTATTAAAGTCGGAAAAGGAACATTGGAAATAAAAGGTTTTGAGGAAGTTAACGGAAGAACGGCATATCATATATATTCCGAGGCAAAATCCGCTCCGTTTTTTGATAATTTTTTTAAAGTAAGGGATATAAACCAATCTTGGATAGATGCACAAAGTTTATGCTCGTTGAAATATTTGATAAATATTTCCGAAGGCGGTTGGAAAAAATATGAACAACTTGATTTTGATCATGAAAACGAAAAATATGTTTTAGACGATGACGGAACAAAAAAACCGGGTAATACGGTTCGTTGGGTTCAGGATGTAATTTCAGCTTTTTATTACATAAGAACTTTGGATTTGGAAGTGGGAAAAGAATATGTTTTTGATGCACATTCAGGGCAGGATACTTGGCCTTTAAAAACAAAAGTTTTGGGAAGAGAAACCGTTGAAGTAAATGCCGGAAAATTTGATTGCTTAATATTGGAACCGGTATTAAGAGAAGATGCAGGTCTTTTTAAAGCACAAGGCAGTTTAAAAGTTTGGGTAACCGACGACGAAAGGAAAATGCCGGTTAAGATGAAATCAAAAATACCTGTAGGTTCAATATCGGCAGAACTTTCAACATATAAAAGTTAGTAAAATGAAAACGGAATTTGTAAAAATAAATAAACAAAATAATAATGAAATAATAGAAACTGTAAACAGAGTTTTAAAAAACAAAGGTATAGTTGTTTTGCCTACCGACACTGTTTACGGTTTAATGACAAGTGTTTTTAATTTTGACGGGCAAAAACAAATATACAAACTTAAAAACAGAAGTATGAAAAAACCTTTAATTTTAATGTCAGATAACATTAAAACACTGAAAAGGTTTGTATCTTTTCCGAAGAAAACCGAAAAAATTGTGATGAATTTTTGGCCCGGTCAATTAACTTTAATTTTGCCGACAACAGAACTCGGTAAACTTTTAACCGGCGGAAGAGATAATTTGGGTGTTCGAATACCGAATTGCAAAATATTGCTTGATATTATGGCAAAATATGACATTCCCTTAATGACTACATCGGCAAATATATCGGGAAAAGAAAGTGCAAAAAATCAGGAAACCGCGGTAGAATATTTTAACAATAAAATAGATTTAATTGTTGACGGCGGTAAATGTGATTATTCTTTTGAATCAACGGTTATTGATATGGTTAAATTTCCTTATGTCGTAATTCGCAAAGGTTGTTTGGATTGTAAAAAATTATTGGAATATATATAGTTGAAAATTGTAGAAATTTGACATAATAATATAAAAATTGTTTAATTACGGAAAACAATAATCTTCGGGGAAGGTGAAATTCCTTACCGGTAGTAAGGTTCTAAAAGAGCTAAGCCTACGACTTCATCATAAAAGATGAAATGAATCCGTGTAAATCGGATGCCGACGGTAAAGTCCGGATGAGAGAAGATAATATATATTTATTTTATTTCCCGAAACATTATTGAATTTGTTTTCGGGATTTTTATTTTATGAAACAAATGCAAGAACATAAAAAATATATGCACTTAGTATTGGACATGGCAAAGAAAGGAAAAGATTTTGTTTTTCCTAATCCTATGGTAGGTGCAATATTGGTTAAAGATAATAAGATAATATCCAAAGGTTATCATAAATATTTCGGTGCCGAACATGCCGAAGCACAGGCAATAAATTTTTCAAAAACAAATGTGGAAGGTTCAACATTATATGTAAATTTGGAACCTTGTAACAATTGGGGAAAATGCCCGCCTTGTGTTGATTTAATAATAAAATCAAAAATTAAAACAGTTGTTTTTGCAATGAAAGACCCTAATCCGTTGACAAGCGGAAAAAGTTTGAAAAAATTAAAATCTGCAGGAATTACCGTAATTAGCGGCATATTGGAACAACAAGCCGAAAAATTAAATAAGCAATATATTAATCACATAACAAAAGTTAAACCCTATATTGTTGTTAAAACGGCAATGTCTCTTGACGGAAAAATTGCTTCGTATACAGGCGATTCAAAATGGATATCAAATGAAAAATCAAGAAGTTTTGTTCATAAATTAAGAACAAATTTTGATGCAATTCTTGTAGGAACAAATACCGTTTTAAAAGATAACCCTGTTTTGTCTTCTCACAATAAAGGTAAAAATCCTGTTAGAGTAGTTTTAGATGAAAAATTAAAAACACCGTCAAACTATAATGTTGTTGACGGTAAAATACCGACGATAATTTTATATGATGAAAATATTAAAAAAACTCCTGTTTACCTTAATAAAAGTTGTATAAAATTGGTTCCTATAAATTTTAATAAAGCAAAGAAAGATTTTAATATCGTAATAGAAAAATTAAACAAAATGGCATTAAAAAGAATTTTAGTTGAAGGCGGTGGGGAAATAAATGCCTCAATTTTAAAAACAGGAAAAGTAAATGAAGTTATAATTTTTATTGCCCCAATTATTGTCGGCGGAAGAACGGCAAAAACATTCGTTGAAGGTGCTGGAGCGAAGTTTATAAAAGATTCTTTAAAATTTAAGAAGATTAATATTAAGAAGTTTGATAACGACGTAGTAATTTTTGCCAAAAAGTAGTTTTTAGTTTGCGGTTAATTATAAATTGGAGTTTAAAGTGTTTACCGGAATAGTAGAAGATATAGGTAAAGTAATAAATATTACAAATTCACAAATACAAATAGAAACTTGTTTGGATGATATTAAAACAGGTGACAGTATTGCCGTTAACGGTGTATGCTTAACGGTTACGGAAATATTTGAAAAAATTATTTCTTTTGATTACAGCCCTACAACAAGTGATATTACAAATATATCTTTACTTAAAAAAAATTCTTTAGTTAATTTGGAAAGAGCTTTAACATTACAAACACGACTTGGCGGGCATATAGTATCAGGACATATAGATACTTCAACAAAAATTATAGATATAAAAAAAACAGACAGATTTTACTTTTTTTCATTTGCAGCTAACGAAATAATAAAAAAATATATAGTTCTTAAAGGGTTTATTGCGATAGACGGTATAAGTTTAACAGTTGCTGAAAATAACGAACGGTATTTTTCGGTTACAATGATACCGGAAACATTTAATAAAACAATATTTCATTTAAGAAATTTCGGAGATATTGTAAATGTAGAAATTGATGTGTTTGCAAAATATGTAGAAAAATTATTTGGTAAACAAAATGAGAAAAAAGAAATAACAGTGAATTTATTAAAAGAGAACGGATTTATTTAGATGATTAGCCGGAGGATTATAAAAAAATGAAAAAAAATAAAAAGTTTTCGACAATTGAAGCAGCAATAAAAGATATAAAAAACGGAAAGATGGTAATAGTTGTTGATGACCCTTCAAGAGAAAACGAGGGGGATTTGGTTTGTGCAGCACAAAAAGTTACACCTAAAATAATTAACTTTATGGCAAAAAACGGCAGGGGCTTAATTTGTGTTCCTGTCAACGGTAAAACATTAGATAAGCTTGAAATAAATGTTATGGAAAGAAAAAATGTTGTTAGTAACAAATACTCATGCTCTTTTACGGAATCGGTTGATTATAAAAAAGGAACAACAACGGGAATTTCAGCATTTGACAGAGCAAAAACGGTTAAAGCATTAGCAGATAAAAAATCTATTGCTTCCGATTTTGTTCATCCCGGACATATTTTCCCTTTAAGATATAAAGAAGGCGGTGTTTTGGTTAGGGCAGGACATACCGAAGCATCTGTAGATTTATCCTTACTTGCGGGACTTGACGGTAGTGCGGTAATATGTGAAATTATGAAAGATGACGGAACAATGGCAAGAATGAAAGACCTTTTTTCTTTTGCAAAACGACATAAGTTAAAAATAATTACCGTGCAGGATTTAATTAAATACAGAAGAGAAACGGAAAAACTTATAAAAGAAATTGTATCCGTTAATTTTCCTACTAAATTCGGAATATTCAAATTAACGTTGTTTGAAGATACCATAACAAAGGAAAATCATCTTGCAATAATAAAAGGTAATGTTAAGGGTAAAAAAAATGTTTTGGTTAGGGTTCATTCTTCTTGTGAAACCGGTGATATTTTTCATTCTTTAAAATGTGATTGCGGAGAACAACTTGAAACCGCATTACAAATGATAGAGAAAGAGGGAACAGGCGTAGTTTTGTATATGCATCAGGAAGGTAGAGGGATAGGTCTTGCAAATAAATTAAAAGCATATAAATTGCAGGAACAGGGGCTTGATACGGTTGAGGCAAATGTTGCATTAGGTTTCGCACCCGATTTAAGAGATTACGGAATAGGTGCACAAATTTT
>NZ_CACWEU010000173.1:0-9721 GCF_902760015.1 Candidatus Ruminimicrobium bovinum | reverse complement strand
GGTTTAAGAATGCACATTGAAACCGACCATGTCGATATTCTTTCCGGTGTCAGGCATGCAAGAAGTTTAGGTTCTCCTATAACGATATATGTCGAAAATAAAGATTGGGAAAACTGTAAATCATTAATGTCGCCGATATCGGTTAATTTGGACGGTAAAGAACTTACAAAACCAAGACCCGGTCATGCCGATTTGGCAGGGCTTATGAAATATAATGTTAAAGATTTCAGGGATATTCTTGAAAGAGCTTCTGCAAGAGAAACTGTTGCAAGGGTAGCGGTCGGTGCAATATGCAGGGAATTATTAAAAAAATTCGGTATAAATATTTATTCTTATGTTGAACAAATAGGTTCGGTATCGGCAAAAATTTCCGATATACCAAAAGATAAATTGCAACATTTAGCTGAAATGTCGTTTGTTCGTTGTCCGGATAAGATTGCAAGTAAAAAAATGATTAGAGTAATAAGAACGGCAATTCGCAGAGGTAATACTTTGGGCGGAAAATTCAGAGTAGTTGCCGAAAATGTTCCCGTAGGGTTAGGCAGTCATACCCAATGGGATATGAAACTTGACGGAAGGATTGCTCAAAGTTTAATGTCGATACAAGCCGTTAAAAGTGTTGAATTCGGTGCAGGGACCAATTTTGCAAAACTTTTCGGTTCCGAAGCACACGATGCAATTTATTATTCCTGCGAAAACGGATTTTACAGAAAAACAAACAGAGCCGGAGGAACCGAAGGCGGAATATCAAACGGAGAAAATATTGAAGTATCATGTACTATGAAACCGATTCCGTCGTTGATAAAACCGTTACAAACCGTTGATATATATAAAAAGAAAACAACAAAAGCCGAAGCGGTAAGAAGTGATGTTTGTGCCGTTCCTGCCGCAGGTGTTGTCGGTGAAGCTGCAATTGCTTTTGAAATTGCAAGAGCAATGAAAGAAAAATTCGGCGGAGACAGTCTTGAAGAAATGAAAGCCAATTATGATTCGTATATGGCAAGATTAAAGAAAATATAATGAAAAACATTGTTTTAATCGGTTTTATGGGTGTAGGTAAAACAACAACAGGGCAGTTGATATCGGAAAAATTGTCGGTTGCTTTTTTTGATACGGATAAAATAATAGAACAAACTACCGATATGTCCGTTTCGGAACTTTTTGAAAAACTCGGAGAGAAAGAATTTCGAAAATATGAAACCGAAGTCGTTAATTTACTTTCAAATGCCGAAGGATGTGTAATTTCTTGCGGGGGCGGTATTGTTTTAAATAAAAAAAATATTGATTTGCTTTCAAAAAACGGTATTATAATTTATTTAAAAGCAAGTATTGATACGATAGTAAAAAGAATATCTTCCGATAAAACAAGACCTATAATAGCTGCTATGGAAAATCCGAAAAAAGAAATAGAACTTCTTTTTAATAAAAGAAAAAACTTTTATGAAAATAACAATTTTTCTTTAGATGTTGATTCTTTAACACCTGATGAAATTTCCGATAAAATAATAAATGCCGTTAAGGATATTCTATGAATTTAAAAGCGATAATTATATTAATATTTTTGTTTTTTACATATAGTGTTTTCGGTGATGAAATTGTAAAAAATGATGATGCCGTCGAAGATGTTAAAATAACCGTAAAAGATAAAGACAATTATCAGGTTCAAATAAAGCAATACTCAAAAGAATATCCCGTCGTAATATATGTTGTTTTTAAACAATCAACACCGCTTTTAAACGGTATAATACAAATTTTAAAACAGGAAATTATGTCAATGTCAAAAAAAGAAGGTTCAAAAAATAATATTATTGCATCTGCATGGTTTGACGATGAACATTCCGATGTGTTGGAAAAAATAAATTTAACTTCAAAATATGGTGCTTTTATTTGGGTTAAAGAAAAAAAATATGTAATGAATTTTTATGATTATATGCAACTTTTAAAAAGAGAAAAAGATAAAGAAAAAAAGAAAAAACTTCTTGAAAGAAATAAAGAGGTTCAAATAAATGCTTGAATCGATAAAAAAAGTTTATATTCTTCTTAATAAAAAACAAAAAATAAAATTCTTCTTATTATTGTGCGGAATTTTTGTTGCTTCTTTATTGGAGCTTGTCGGGGTTTCGTTGGTACTGCCTCTTATAAGTGTTGTTATGGAACCGTCTGTTTTGCAAACGAATAAATATTTGAAATTTACTTACGATTTTTTCAATATAAATTCCGTTCAGTCTTTTTTAATCGTTATGTCGTTTGTTTTGATAATAGCATATGTTTTAAAAAATATTTATGTGTTATTGCTTAATTATATTCAATATAAATGGGTTTTTAACGAATATAAAGATATGACATTAAGAATTTTTTCAACATATTTAAAACAACCTTATGCTTATCATCTTTCGGTCAATACGGCAACTATTACAAGAACAATAACAAATGATACATTGTATTTTTTTATGTTTATTATAAATTTTTTTATGGCAACAACCGAATTTTTAATAATAATTATGTTAGTCTCGTTTTTGTTTTTTGTGAATAAATATATAACATTGGCTCTTATACTTTTGATATTTTTATGTTTTTTCAGCTTGTTAAAAAAATTGAAACGTAAAACTGCTCAAATGTCTCAAGCAAATCAACAATATTACGGACAAATGTTAAAATGGTTAAACCAAGCTACAGGAGCAATAAAAGATTTAAAAATTCGTTGTATGGAAGATTTGTTTATAAAACAATATCACGAAAATGCCGTAAAATATGTTTCCGCACAAAAATATTTGAATTTTTTACAGGTAGCTCCGAAGGCAATAATTGAAACTTTTATAATAGTAACGGTTCTTTTAATGATAATAATATTTTTGTTACAAGGAAATTCCGCTTCTATTATATTTACACAAGTGGCAGTATTTGCCATGGCAGCTTTTAGAATGATGCCTTCAATGAACAGAATTCAAATAGCAGTAAATATTATGTTTTTCCATAAAGTATCTGTAGATTTAATTTATAAATATTTAAAGGAACTTGTTTTTATAGAAACGGTTTATGAAGACGAACATAAAGAGTTGGACTTAAAATACGGGATATCGGTAAACAATATAAGTTATAAATATCCGGAAACGGATAAATTTGTTTTTAAAAATATTTCATTTAAAATAAACAGGGGGGATTCGGTTGCTTTTATAGGACAAACCGGTTCCGGAAAAACTACGTTGATTGATGTTATTCTCGGTTTGTTGGTTCCTTCACAGGGAACAATATCAATCGGGAACGCAGATATTTGCAAAAATAAAAGCAGTTGGGCAAAAAAAGCAGGATATGTTCCTCAATTTATTTATTTAACCGATGACAGTATCAAAAATAATATTGTTTTTTATGACGATAAAGATATTGATAATGAAAGACTTAATGTCGCAATAGAACAGGCACAACTTAAAGATTTTATTTCTTCTCTTCCGAAAGGGCTTGATACAGTAATAGGGGAAAGAGGTATCAGATTATCCGGAGGACAGAGACAAAGAATAGGAATAGCAAGGGCTTTATATAACAAACCGGAAGTTTTAATTCTTGATGAAGCAACATCATCTTTGGATAATGAGACGGAAAAAGCCGTTATACAGGCAATAGAACATTTATACGGAAAAATAACAATGATAATAGTTGCACACAGATTAACGACAATTGAAAAGTGTAATATTATTTATCGCTTAAAAAATCAACAAATAGAAAAAATTAAAGGTTAAGTATCGGTGATAAATTACTTTATGTGTTTTTTGTTTAATAATTTTGTATAATAATATATATGTGTAAAAAATCTTTTTCCTTATTACTTGTTTTATTAATTAGTGTAAATATATTATTTACTTCGCTTGTTTTTTTATTTGATTTTTTAAAAACAAAATCAATTAATTATACTACAACAAGTGTTGCTATGATTAATTTTTCAAAATCTAATAACATTTCTAAATCTTTTATTGATGTTTGTTCAAATATAAGTAATATGCTTGTTGATTGTAATTCAAACGATAAAACAAAATCGTTTATTAATAAAAAAGAAACGGGCTGTAATACTTTTCCGATAATTTTTACGGATCAATATATCGGTAGTTCTGCATGGAAATATAAATATGATTTATGCAATTTTAAACTTTCTACAATTTCTGCTTCCATAAAAAAACATATTGTAGATAAGCAGGGACGAACGAGTGATATGTTTATGTTGTTGTTATTACAGATTTTAATATATTTAATAGTATTAAATATGTCTTATTGTTTTAATAATTTTTATTTGATTGTAAATAAAATTACACCGTCTTTACGGACGGTGTAATTTTTTTTATTGGAGTAATAAAAATGAAAAAAACATTTTTGTTAAAATTAATTTCAATTATCGTAACTGTTTTTTTGTTGATGACAACATCAATAAATGATTTTGTTTATGCAATTTCCTTAACATCTGCGGTTCGGTCCAATAATGCAAATTCGGATTCTTTGCAAAGTTTAAATATGAATAATAATGTTATTTCCTATAATTTAGGTAAAATAACATCTGCGGTAAATTGTAACAGTGATACGTTGGTTATAAATATACAGGACTTTCATTGTAATCCTTCGGTTCAAAAAAATATAAGTGATATTATTTCTACTCTTGTTGAAAAATATAATATTAAATCTGTTTACGTTGAGGGCGGTTACGGTAATATAAACACCAAATGGTTGACCGATATAAAAGATGAAAATATACGAACTAAATTAATGCAAACTTTACTTGAAAACGGTTCTTTAACCGGTGCCGAATATTTTTCGGCAACAAATCCTTCTTCAAATATCAATATATATGGTATGGAACAAGAAAGTGTGTATAAAGAAAATTTTGAAAGATTACAAGAGATATTTTCAAATAAAAGGAAATATGAAAGAATTATTAAAGCTTTTGAGAAGGATTTAAAGTTTTTACAAAATAAATATTTTAGTTCCGAAAATAAAAAATTTAATAACATATTAAAAAAATATAAAGCAGGACAAATTGAATCAAGAAAATATTATAAACTTCTATTTAAATATGTCCGTAAATATAAAAATCCTACGGATGGAATGTATGGAGCATTGCTTCCTGTTAAAATAGAGGATTATCCCAATATTCATACATATATGTTGTTAGGGGAATATGAAAAGAATATAAAATCTGCAAAAATTACGGTTCAATTAAAAAGATTATTGAATGAGTTAAAAACTTATCTGTCTTACGAACAATATAACCAAATTGTCAAAAACACGAATAATTTAAAAGATATGCCGGAACTTGTTTCTATTTTAAATAAACTCCCTGATAATTTTAAAAATACTCATTTTTCTTCAGAAATAAAAAATTTTATAAATTATGTTGAAATATCAAAACAAATAAATCCGGTAAAATTATTGGAAGAAGAAAGAACTTTAATTGAAAATTTAAGGATATCGCTATCCAAAAATGAAACTGAGCTTGATATCTCTTTTCTGTCTGATTTTTTTAGTTATTTTACGGATTATTTAAAAACTTCCATAACATCGGATAATTATAAATATTTTGCTGCAGAATTTAATAAATTTCAAAATTTATGGGATAAATACACATACTATAACCAAATAAACAAATATAAACAAGATTTTGATATTTTAGATGCATATTATAAAACAAATATTCAAAGAGACTATTTGTTTTTGGAAAATATTAAACAAAACAGCAAATTACAAACAGGAACTTCCGGTAAATTTGATAATAATTATGTAAATATTTTAGAATCGGCAAAAAATATTATTATTGTTGTAAGCGGAGGTTTTCATACTGAAGGTTTAAAAAATGTAATAACCAAAAACAATATTTCTTATATGGTTATTACTCCAAATGTCAAAGGTAATGCAAATTTTGCAACTGACAGATATGAACAGTTGGTTAAAATGCCGATACGAACTTTGGCTGAACAAGCTTTTCAGTTACCGTTATTATCAAACGGAGAAAGGTTACAAATAGTATATGAAGGTCTTAAACATCTTGATATTGAACCTACACAGGAAAATATTGAAATTTTAAATACCACCGCAAATGAAATCGTAAGCAGTTTAACCGGACGACAAACAAAATATAAAAATATATTTGAACAAAATAAAGGAACAATAAATGTAAATGAACATAAATTTTTTGATATGCAAAATTTGGTTAAACTTACTGTAAAAGAAATGATAAATTTTGCAAATCCAAAAAATTATGCCGATGAAACTTTTTCTTTCATGGAAAAATTCCTCTCAAAATCAAACGGCAGAATATGGGAAATAGATCAGCTTCCTACCGATATTATTGAACAATTAAGAAATATAGGTTACAGCGAATACTTACCGGAATTTTTACAATATGCGTATTATAACATTGGAAAACAAATTATTGAAAGAAATAAAAACAATAATAATGTAAATGTTAACGAATATGAATTTTCAGCAAATAATTGTCCTTTTATGATTAAATTTCCTAACGGAAAGGTTATTGTAATTTTAAGAGAAATGGACGGAGCAACAGAAAATTATTATATTATTGACGAAAATTTTAATTGGGATAATCCTCCTATAGAATTTGTGAGAAAAAAAAGAATCGATAACCCTAAAATTGAACTTATAAAATACCTTGAAAAGCAAGATTATGCAAAAGATAACGATATACGTTTATTAGAAAAAGAAGATACTAATTCAATATTTATTACTGCAAATTCAGATGTTGAATTTATAAATTTAAAAAATAATAATTTATATGAAACTTATTATTCGGAAAAACAAAAAGATAAGGATTTAACGGTTATTTTAAACGAATTAAACAATAATGCAAATGATAAATATAGTCAAAAAACAAATATGCTAAATGTATTGGAGATAGAAAATTTCAGCAAATTAAATGATAACCAAATTGTGTTTATATCTCTACAGGATTATAGTAATGCTGAAATTGATAAGAAAAAACACATAGAAGAATATATAGAATATGCAATAAAAAATAATGAACCTATAATAATTTATCCTAATTTATATGTTAGCAATGATAACTTATCAAATGCCAACTTAAATTATTTATTTGGAACTTTAGCTGAAAAACTTGTTAGTTTTTCAAATGATTATATTGTAAAACTAAGTCAATCTATAAATGAATTACCAAATGTAAAAAAAGTAAATGATAGTAAAAAAACAGAAGTATTAGCATATTCTGTAAAAGAGATACTAAAAAATGCTTTTGTATATGGAACACTTTCTAATGTAAACAAACCTATAGTAGTAAATTTTGATAAGACTAATTCTCAAATAGATATTCTAACCTTAAACGAAGGCAAAGAAAAAAATATTTACAGAAAAATTTTAACATTTTCTAATAAATTAAGAGGTTATGGTTTAGGTATAGAGAACATAAAAGAAGGTGTTAGCAAACTTAACTGGCAATACTTAGATAATTTCAAAGATGATAAAAGAGGAATATCCCGTGCAAGTTTAAAGTTAAACAACAAAGACGGTTATTTACAAATTAATAAAAGCAAATTAAAAAACAATGATTATTATAATGAAGTTTCAAATAAAATATTGGAAATCTTCAAACAAAATAATATCGATATTAATATTGATAAAAATTTAAGAACTTTTAATTTTATTGTTTCTTTACTTTTAAATAATGAAAGTATAACCGATAAAGATTTAAAAAAACTAAATGGAACCAAAGCAGAAATAATAGAATTGATTTTAGAAGCTCTTAACAAAAAGTTAATTAGTTTAGATCAAACAGATAGATATTATAGAACTGTTTTACGAAGAATAGAAGATATAACATTTGTTTTGGAAATAAAAGAAACTAAAGAAATTGACGGGAAAGAAATTGAACAAATAAATTTTGTTTCGTTGCAAGTTTTAAGTCTTTACGGTCAACCCGAACTGTTTGTTACAACAAAAAATGAAGACAGATATGGCGAAGGTGAAAATGATCCGGTAATAGAGTTGGAATTTTATTTGCAAGACAACAAAAATTATGAAATAAAAAACATTCATATACTTGATGAACGAAACATTATAGAAAAAACATTTGATAATCTTTTGGATTTCAATAAAAATGAAGAATTGAAAAAAAATATAGATAAAAAAACTATTGAAACCATAGGCTATACCGATAGTGATTTGGAAATAATTTCATTGAATGATTTTGTAAAATACAAAACTTCAAACAATCCAAAACAGTTAACACAAAATGCCATAAAAAATTTGGAGGAAGGGAAAATAATTGCTTTATTTCCGCCTTTAAATAATTTTGATTTACAAAAAACAGATTCTTTTGAAGAATTGAAATATATGTATGATGTTATAAGAACAATTTTATGGGATTTTTCTGAAGATTTCAAGAAAAAAAATAATGCAGTTAAATCCGGAAAGATAGATGTTATTTTAAATGAAATATTGAAAAATGCTTTTGTTCATGGTAATAATTTAAAAACTGCACAACCCATTTATCTATATTTAAAAGGTGACAGGCTTTGCATTTCAAATATTGTTGATGATAAAAATATTGCAAGTCAAAAACAAAAATTTGCAGCTACAATGGCAGGGCTTTGCGGTGTTCATAGCGGAATTGAAAATTTACAAAAATACAGAGGACTTGATTATAAGGATGAAACGAATAATTCAATATTTACGGCATCTTTTATAACGACTTTAAAACAAAAACAAACAGAAAAAGAATATAAATTATCTTATGATAAATGTCCATTTATAATCGAATTCCCCGACGGAAAACAACCACCGATTATCATAACTGCAGAAAAGATACAAATAGGGTTCGGTTCAATAGAAAACTTTTATATTATTGATGAAAATTCCGATTTAAATACTCGCAGGAAAATAGATGAAATTAATAAATACGGATATAACTTAAGTTTTGAAAATAATGTCATAAAAGGTAATGTTAATATTATTGAACTTTCAAAGGATACGGAACAATTAGAGGAATTTTATAAAGACAAAAAAATTACAAACAACAACTTAAAAAATAATAAGTTTATAAAAACATTTACAAATGAAAAAAAAGATTTTGTAAATGCTGCTGAAGTTCATCTATATTTTCTGAAATTATTAGGTGTTGATATAGATAACATGAGTAATGAAGAAATAAAAGATATTGAAAAACTGTTAAATAAATTAAATATTGATTCATATCCGGATATAGTAAATATGGAAGATGATAAAATAAAACGGTTAAGTGATGAATTAAAATCTTTAGAATTAACCGTTACCGATAAAGAAATAAAAAAACAAATAGAAAATATAAAACAAATAAATATTTTTGTCCATCTTAAGGATTATGTTAAAGAAGCATTATCAAAAGACGGTATATTTGACGATATTAATATATACGACAAATATAAAAGAATAGAAAAATATATTAACTATAATCTGCAAAATGAAAATAACCCTATAATAATTTGTCCTAATTTATCTGTTGATTTTGATGATACTAAAAAAACAAATTACGGAAACTTAAAATATTTTTTTGATAAGTTCGGTGACAATTTAATTGGAATTACAAAATTCTATGTTTCTGCAGTTCTTCCCAAAATTATAAAAACAATTGATTTAAGTGCTTTGGATGCCGAAGAAAAAAGGAAATACAATGATAATTTGGAAAATGTTTTGAGTTATTCTTTAAAAGAAATGTTTAAAAATGCTTTCATTCACG
>NZ_CACWEU010000172.1:0-3518 GCF_902760015.1 Candidatus Ruminimicrobium bovinum | reverse complement strand
CTTCCAAAAAATTTAATTTTGAAACTGTTTTGGCATTTAGAAATTGATGGTTTTCGGTTGCGTAAGGATACGGAACAAAAATACCTTTTAAACCGTAAAGTTCAACTTCTTTAACCGTTCCGGAACCGGCTCTGCATACTACCATATCAAAACTAGCATAAGCATTGCCGATATCGTGCATATAATCTGCAACATATTTTTTATAAGGGATTTTACCGTAAATATATTTTGTTTCGGTATAATTATTTTTACCCGTTATGTGAATAAACTGAATTTTATCCTTGTATTTCTTGTATAGAATTTCTGCTGCGGAAGCAGTGATGGAATTAAGTTTCTTTGCACCCAAACTTCCGCCGAAAACAAATACGGTAAAAACCGAAGGGTCTAAATTTAAGTGTTTACTTGCTTGTTGCCTTGAAATACCGAATAAATCTTTACGAACAGGGTTTGAAGTATAAACAACTTTTTCTTTTACTTTATCAAAATATTTTTGAGATGCTTTAAAACTTATCGCTATTTTATTTACATAGTTTGCCAAAAATTGATTTGCTACACCGGCAACCGCATTTTGCTCGTGAAGTAAAACCGGGATTTTTTTAAATTTTGCGGCAAGAACTACCGGAACTTCCAAATATGCCCCCATGCCAACTACAACTTTCGGTTTAATTTCTTTTAATATTTTATTTGCATCAAAAACGGCTTTAACCAATTTAAAAGGAAATAATAACAAAGATAACGATTTTTTTCTTATTGCCGGAGAATCGAATTTTAAATTTTTATATTTGTAACCTGATTGTGAAACAATATTAAATGCCGTTAAATTTGATGTGTTAATAATAAAAACGGGATTGTAATTGCTTTGTTTTAATTGTTCGGCAACGGCTATTCCGGGGTAAACATGTCCTCCGGTTCCGCTTGTAACGATTAAAATATTATCCATAATGTTTTTTTCTCCCGTTTTTTGAAATATTAACCAATATTCCCATTGCCAAAAGAGAATATATCATTGACGAACCGCCGTAAGATATAAAAGGTAAAGGCATACCTTTTGTCGGCAACAATCCTATAGACATTCCCATATTTATGGATGCCTGAATAAGTATCATTGCCCCCAATATAAAAGATAATAATTTACCGAATAAATCTTTACAATTTTTACTTATTTTTAAAGCTCTGTGCAGCAAAATTATAAAAAGAGAACATAAAAATAAAACGCCTACAAGTCCCCACTCTTCTCCTATTACGGGAAAAATAAAATCGGTATGCATTTCAGGTAATTGCAGACGAACATCAGTATTTAATTTACCGAATATTCCACCGGAGCCGAATGCACCTGCTGCTATTTGAACATTATCGGATGCTTTTGTGAAATCAAAAACGGATTTTCCGTAATCCATTATTCTTTTTACTCTGTATTTTTGTGTAAATATCAATAACGTGGCAACAGAACCTAAAACCATTGAAATTAAAAATATTATTATAAACCTAAGTCCGGATAAATTAAGCAATATCAACCATATCAGTCCGATAAAAACTATTGTTCCCAAATCCCTTTGAAGCGCAATTAAAATGCAAAACACAACCAAATATATTATTGGAACTATGATATTTGAAATGTCTTTTAAAATGTCTTTCTTTTTTGAAAGGAAATCAACAACCATTATTGCAAATGTAAGTTTTGCAAATTCCGAAGGTTGTAAAGTAAACGGACCTAATGCTATCCATCTTGTTGCGCCGTTAGTGTTTTTCCCGTGAACTAAAACCAATACCAGTAAAAAGATAGTTACACCGAGTATTACCCATTTTATTTTTTTATTTTTCAGAATATTATAATCAACGCAAAATGCGGTAAATATAAAGCAAATACAACCTGCAAACATAAATAAAATATGTTTCATCAAAAACGAATAATGAGAATAGCCGTAACGGATTTTTGCCAAAACAGGTGTTACGGATATGCTGAAATAAAGCCCTATAATAAGCAAAACGGCAATTACACCTATAAGTGTAACATCGTAGTCCTGTATATTTTTTATTTCTTTAACCGGATTGTGAAAATATTTTTTAATTTCCTTAAAAAATTTCTTTATTTCTTTCATTTTATTTTAAAGCCGATACAATTTGTTTGAATACTCTGCCTCTGTCTTCAAAATCTTTAAATTGGTCAAAAGATGCGCAAGCAGGAGAAAACAATACAATATCACCGGAAACGGCAAGTTTTTGTATAATTTTTATTGCATTAAAAATTGTTCCGGCATTATACATTTTTACCGAACCTTTTAATGCTTTTTTTATTATCGGAGCAGCTTCACCTATAAGAACGATATTTTTTACTTTTTCTTTTATTAAATTGAAAATAGGTGTATACGGACTGCCTTTATCCTGACCGCCCAAAATTAAATGTATATTTTTATCAAATGCTTCCAATGCCACTTTTGTAGAATCAACATTTGTTCCTTTAGAGTCGTTATAATATTTTACACCTCTTAAATTCCTGACAAATTCTATTCTGTGCTCAACACCTTTAAACAAAGAAACAGCTTTTTTAATAATTTCCAATTTAATTCCCGCACAATATGCAGCAGCAATCGAAGCTAAAATATTATCAATATTATGTTTTCCCAATAATTTTACGGGTATTGAAAAATTTTCTTTTTTTGCTTTGTCTTTTAATGTAAATATGCCGTTGTTATATGAAATACATTGTTTTGAGGTAGTATCGTTAAATGCAAATTTTGTTGCTTTGCTTTTTAAAATTTCTTTTTTTAATATTTTATCTTCACAATTGTAAATTAAGAAATTTTTATTAGTTTGATTTTTAAAAATATTTGCTTTTGCTTTTATATAATTTGCCATTGTTTTATGGTGTTTTAAATGGTCCGGGGTTATGTTTAACGAAACCGATATTTCCGGTTTAAAAGAAGGTGAATCTTCAAGTTGATAAGAAGATAATTCCAAAACAAGTATGGTATCAGAATTTATTTTGTTAACAACCGACGATATCGGATAGCCGATGTTTCCGGCTACAACGGCATTTTTATATTCTTTTTTTATTATTTTATAAATTAAAGTGGTAGTAGTAGTTTTTCCGTTAGTTCCTGTTACCGCTATTATTTTTTTGCATCTGATAAAATTTAAAGCAAAATCCAACTCGCTTATAATCGGAATTTTTTTCTTTTTTGCAAGTTTTAAAACAGGTAAATCCGAAGCAAGCCCCGGACTTTTTACAATAATATCGGCTTGTAATACCTTATCGGAATGTTGCCCGAATTCGCAGCGAACGGCTTTATTTAATCCCATTTGTTTATATGTTTTTTGTTTTCCGCTGTCACTTGCAAAAACTTTAAAACCTTTTTTAACGGCTAAATTTGCTGCCGCTATTCCTGATTTACCTAACCCTAAAACTGTTATGACCGAATCTTTTTTACATAATTGTTTTATTTTCATTTTATCTTACCTTTAACGATGCAATTGCCAAAATTGCAAGAATAATACCTATTATCCAAAACCTTATTGTT
>NZ_CACWEU010000171.1:0-3151 GCF_902760015.1 Candidatus Ruminimicrobium bovinum | reverse complement strand
TTTTCTCTTCTATTTTTGATAAATCTTCAACGGTAAAAGGTTCTTTCCTGTCAAAATCATAATAAAACCCTTCTTCAATTGAAGGACCTATGGCAACCTTTGTTCCCGGAAACAATTCCAAAACCGCTGCCGCCATAAGATGTGATGTTGAATGTCTTAATGTTTGTAAATCTTTTTCCATTTTAAAAAAACTCCGTATTCTTAATCTTCTTCGTTATAACCAAGTATTATAACATATTTAAAACAAAAAAAGAAAATAAATAAATAAAAAATAAATTTATAACTTGCAATATATATATATAAATGAGCATACCCGATTTATTAGGATATGCTCAAGTTTTTTTAGTATTTAATATAAAACAAATTACTATTTTATTCTTCTGTTTCCATTTTCCTTCTTTGTTTCAAATATTCTTGTTTGGCTTTTCTTTTTTCTTGTATCTTTTTTATTTTTGCAATTTTTCTTTTTTCTTTAGCGGTTAAAAAACTGTATTTCATTCCAAAGTTTCCGTCAAAGCCGGTTCTGTCCCCGCTTCTTCCCATTAACTGAATGTATAAACTCCACGGACTGTTTTTAAAACTTTTGTCCACACCTGCACCGAATTCAACATAATTTCCTATTTTCTGCCCGTCAAATTCTACTTCTTCCACTTTTGTTGTTACTTTGTCACCTGCATTTACCACATAACCTATTAATCCATAAGGTTGCCAACCGTTTTCCAAATTTAACTTTGCTTTTATTTGCGGTTCAAATATTATGTTTGCTACGGATTGTCCTTCAACTTTTGCTCCTTGTTTTGTTTGGTATTCTTGGCTGTTTACATTGCCATACATCAACATTAAATTCGGTTCCAATTTCCATTTATCACTTAAATCAAAATTATATCCTGCTTTTGCTCCTACCGAATACATATTCATATCAAAGTTATCCGTTCCGTAACTGCTTTGGCTTTCCGCTTTATTAAAGTTAATATTTGCAGTTACTCCTGCATACCATTGTTCTTTTAACAACATTCCCGTTGCACCTAAAATATAACCTGTTTGGCTTACTTTTATATTTTCATATTTCTGTTCACTGCCTGCATATCCTAAATATAAAGATACTAAACTGTTTTCACCTGTTGCCAAATCAAGCCCGGCAAGTGTTCCCGTTAATGTGTTATCTACTGATAAATTATCAAAATTTATCGTTTCTTGCGAATAAAACGGTCTTAACCATAACCCGCTTTCTATTCTACCTGTCTTTTGGAAAAAGATTGTATTTGCCCTTGATGCATAAATCGGACTGTCAACGGGAATTTCATTTTTTACCTGTAATATTCTGCTTTTAATATTTTCCATACTTGCAAATGCTTGGTTTAATACTGTTGTTTGTGTTATCAATCCTTCTGCCATTGCTATTTGTCCTGCTACTTTTTCAGGATTATCTTTTGCCGTTACCGAGAAATTAAGTGTTCCTGCATTTTTATTGTATTCAACATTATATTTGAATAACCTTGAATTTACCGTATCTATGCTTGTTATTTTGTCTTTTAATTCTTCCGATGCTGTAAATTCTATTTCTGCTTTCTTTCCTTTAAGTTCCGTTAAAATATTTATTTCGTTAATATTCATATTTCCTTTTTCGGAATAACTATCAGCATTGATTGTATCCATAGTTTTGTTTTTCAAATCTACATCTACGGCTAAATTTAATTTATCGGTTACTGATATTGTCTTAAAGTTATGTTTCTGTGTTAATGAATTTGCTAAATCCATTGCAGAATTTTGTGAAGTCAAATTATCTACCGCTAAACTTCCTTTTTCCGTTAGCTTAAATATTGTGTCTTTTAATCTTAATGTTTCTACTTCTATTTCTGAATTATTTGTAAATACCGAAAGATGTGAATTACTACTGCTACCATTTAATGAACTTGCCTGTTGAATATTTGAGTTTAAAATAAGTTCTTTTTGTTTAATAGCATTATTATTTATTAAATTACAATTTACATACAAATTTCCTGTTCCTGTTATTTTATTATTATTTTCTATGCCACTGTTAAATATTAAATTTCCGTTATTTATTATGTTGCCATCAATATTATTTGCATTACTTATTAATTTTACTTTATCTTGGATATTTATACTGTTTGCGGATAAAGCATTTTCATTATTAAATGTTCCACTTGATATGTTTATTATATTCTGTTTAAAATAACCTAAATTATCAAAATTACCGTTAATATTGAAATTTCCGTTACCTTCTATTCTTCCGTTATTTTGTCCTTGTTCATTTACAATTAAATTTAAATTGTTTGTTATCGTTGAATTTACAACATTGTCTAATTTTGCTGTTTCTATATCACCTTCATTTATTAAATGCCCATTGTTTATCAAAGTTTGATCTATCGTTATGTTTTTGTTATTTGTAAAATTCGCTCCGATATTTATTGTCATACTGCTTTGGTTTATATCTTTATTATTAACAACGGTATTTTCTATTATTAATTTTCCTTCTCCGAATATATTGTTTTTTATAGTTCCGCCTTTTGCTGTTATTTCTCCATCATTTTCAAAATCACTTTTTATAATAATATTATCAAACGAAGTGTTAAATGTAGAACCTTTTTCTATGTTTAATGTATCGGCATCTATTATTCCAATGTTATCCGTTAATGAATTTGCTTTGTTTGTATAAGTACTTGTTTTTATATAATTTGTATTTGTTGTTATTCCTACATTGTAAAATTGTCCGCTCGCTGTTATTGTTGAATTGTTTACGATTATTCCGTTATTTATATAATCTGTTGATTTTAATACATTATTATTTTCAAATGTTCCGATACTTGCAACGGTTACCGTGCTTTGTGTTATACTTGAATTATTTATTACATAACCTTCTATGTTCAAATTACTGTTACCAAAAATATAATTGTTATTTGTTCCTCTGTTAAAAATTAAAGTTCCGTCGTTTTCAATTCGTCCGTGAATATCTGTAGCTGATGTTGTTAGTTGTTTTCCTTCGTTTATCGTTATATTGTTTACTATTGTGCTACTATTTACTACTTCACCATCTATAGTTGTTCTTCCTGTTCCAAAAATATAATTACTATTTGTTCCATCAGTAAACATTAAACTTGAATTATTTTCTATATCACCCGTCAAATTACTT
>NZ_CACWEU010000170.1:0-11234 GCF_902760015.1 Candidatus Ruminimicrobium bovinum | reverse complement strand
TCTGTAATCGTGGGCATTTTCTTTTGATCTCATTGATTTTGTTACTTTTTCATTCGGATCCCAAGTTCTTGTTTCCTGAATAACTCTTTGACCGGACTCAACAACTTCAATTTGTCTTTGAACTTCATAAGCAAGTGCTTCCTGAACACCTGAAATAGAGTTCATATTTTTAAGTTCGGCTTTCGTTCCGAATTCCTTTTGTCCGAAAGGTCTTATACTGATATTTGCATCACATCTGAATTTTCCTTCTTCCATATTACAATCGGATGCTTCAACATATTCAATTAAATTTTTGAGTGCTTCCAAATAAGCGGCTGCTTCCTGCGGAGACCTCATATCAGGTTCGGAAACAATTTCCATTAAAGGAACACCCGTTCTGTTGTAGTCGGCTAAAGAATAATCAAGCTGACGGGAACCGATATCGTGTATAAGTTTACCGGCATCTTCTTCCAAATGTATTCTTGTTATACCGATACTTTTTGTTTTACCGTCAACTGAAATATTTATTTTACCATGTTCGCAAAAAGGAAGTTCGTATTGCGATATTTGATAATTTTTAGGTAAATCCGGATAAAAATATTGTTTTCTTGCAAATACTGATTTTTTATTTATCGTGCAGTCAAGTGCAAGCCCCGTTCTGACTATAAGTTCTACGGCATGTTTGTTTAATACAGGCAAAACCCCCGGTTGCCCCGTGCATACCGGACAAATATTTGTGTTAGGTTCACAGTGAAATTCCGTCGAACAATTACAGAAAATTTTTGTTTTTGTTTTTATTTGCGAGTGAACTTCAAGCCCTATAATTACTTCGTATTTATTATTCATTTTTATATCCTCAACAATTATATTTTTGGAAACTGTTTATGCCAATCTGTTGCCTGCTGATAACCGAAAGCAGTTTTAAACATTGTTTGTTCGTCAAAATTTTTAGCAAGAAGTTGCATACCTATGGGAATACCTTTTTGCGAAAAACCGCAAGGCAAACTCATTCCCGGAATTGCAGCTAAATTACAGGATATTGTAAAAATATCCGATAAATACATTTGCAAAGGATCTGAACTTTTTTCACCTATTTTAAATGCCGGTGTAGGTGCAGACGGGGTAAGAATAATATCAACTTTTTCAAATGCTTTTTCAAAATCCTGTTTTATTAATGTCCTTACTTTTTGTGCTTTACCGTAGAAAGCATCGTAATATCCTGCAGAAAGTGCATAAGTTCCAAGCATTATTCTTCTTTTAACTTCGGCTCCGAAACCTTGTCCCCTTGATTTTTGATATTCGTCAAGTAAGTTGGTGCATTCTGCTCTGAAACCGTAACGAACACCGTCGTATCTTGCAAGGTTTGCAGAAGCTTCCGAGCAACAAATAATATAATAAACGGCAACGGCATAGTCGGTATGCGGAAGTGAAATTTCAACAATTTCAGCACCCAAATTTTTATAAACTTCAATTGCTTTATCAAGTGCGGCTTTTACATCAGTGTCTAAACCGTCTATAAAATATTCTTTAGGCAATCCTATTTTTAAGCCCTTAACACCGTCTTTAATTTTTGAAAGATAGTCGGGAACTTCCATGTTTATCGAGGTTGAATCTTTTGTGTCGTGGCCTGCAATAACATTTAACAGCAATGCACTGTCTTCAACCGTTTTTGACATAGGTCCTATCTGGTCAAGAGAAGAAGCAAATGCAACAGCTCCGAATCTGCTTACCCTGCCGTAAGTCGGTTTTACACCTACTATACCGCAACAACTTGCAGGCTGCCTTATTGAACCGCCGGTATCCGTTCCAAGTGCCAAAGGTGCAGTCATTGCACCGACCGCAGAAGCACTGCCGCCAGAGGAACCGCCTGGAATATGTTCCGTATTCCAAGGATTTCTTGTAGTAAAAAATGCCGAGTTTTCCGTTGAAGAACCCATCGCAAACTCATCGAGATTTGCTTTGCCTACAAATACGGCACCCGCGTTTTTTAATTTTGTAATAACGGTTGCATCATACGGAGCAATATAGTTTTCCAAAATTTTTGATGAAGCCGTCATTCTTATATCTTTAATTAAAATATTATCTTTAATTGCTATAGGTACACCTTCCAATACACCGACATTTTCGCCTTTGGCTATTTTTTCATCGGAATTTTGTGCCTGTTTTAAAGCATAATCTTCACATACCGTAACATAAGCTTTTATTTTTGGGTCAACTTCTTTTATTCTGTTAATAAAAGCTTTTGTTACTTCAACACTTGAAAGTTCTTTGTTTTTAATTTTTGCCGCTAAATCCGTTGCGGTCATTTTGATAATTTCGTTCATATTATTTATTCCTTACATTAATATTTTTAAGTCAAATTTTTAATAATATCCATGTATTTAGCTGAGAAGCTGCGTTGTTAAACGTGTTCGAAAAAGTTCGTTTTTCTTAGCTGATAGCTGAGTGGTTTTAGTTTTTCAGTTTTTCAGTTTTTCAGCTATTCAGCAAAAAAGTACTTTGCACTTTTTTAATCTTCCAGCTCCATAACTTTTTTAACTTTAAAAAAAGCTCCGTCTTGCTCGGGTGCATTTTTAAAGAGTGCATCTATGGTTTCCTGCGAACTTTTTACAACGACATCATCTCTCCAAACATTTTGGCTTGTTCCGCCGTGGCTTGTAGGTGCTATTGTTGAAGTGTCAACTTCTTTTATCTTTTCAATGTAACCTAAAATGGAACCGAGCTGTTTTGCCAAATTTTCTTTTTCCTTCTCTTCAAATTCCAACCTTGCAAGAGAAGCAACATAATCTACATCTTTTTTTGATATTTCCATATTTACTCCTATCAATGTTATTTAAAAAATTATTCCCATTCTATTGTAGCGGGGGGTTTTTGTGAAATGTCGTAAACTACTCTGTTTGCACCTTTTACTTCATTTATTATTCTTGATGAAATTTTACCGAGTATTTCATAAGGGAGTTTTACCCAATCTGCCGTCATTGCATCAACGGAATTGACCGCTCTTATAACTATAACATATTCATAAGTTCTTTGGTCGCCCATAACGCCTACGGTTTTGACAGGTAAAATTATTGCAAACGATTGCCAAATTTTTTCATATAATCCCGCTTTTCTTATTTCCTGGTCAACTATTGCATCTGCCTCTTTAACTATTCTTAATTTTTCTTCGGTAATTTCACCGAGTGTCCTTATTGCAAGCCCGGGGCCCGGGAAAGGCTGCCTGTCTATAATTTCATTGGGAATTTTCAATTCTCTGCCTAACTGACGAACTTCATCTTTAAATAAAGATTTTAAAGGTTCAACAAGTTTCATTTTCATCTTTTCCGGTAATCCGCCTACATTGTGATGGCTTTTTATGGTAACGGCTTTACCTATTTTTGCACTTTCTATAACATCGGGATATATCGTTCCCTGAAGAAGAAAACTTATACCTTTAATTTTTTTTGCTTCTTTTTCAAACACTTCTATAAAAGTGTGTCCGATGATTTTTCTTTTTTGTTCGGGGTCTGTTACACCTTTTAACTTATTCAAAAATAATTTTTTTGCATCTTTAATTATTAAATTTCTACCGAATTTTTTGCCGAATATTTTTTTTACTCTTTCGGTTTCGCCGAGTTTTTGCAAACCGTGGTCAACATAAACACTTACAAGTTGTTTGCCTATTGCTTTATGCATCATTATCGCGGCAACAGAGGAATCCACCCCGCCCGACAATGCACATAAAACTTTACCTTTGCCGACTTGTTTTTTTATCCTTGCAATTTCATCTTTTATGTAATTTTTCATTGTCCAATTTTTTTGCAACTTACAAACTTTGAATAAAAAATTATCTAAAATTTGTTTGCCGAACGGTGAATGATGAACTTCCGGATGAAACTGAACGCCGTAAATTGTTCCTTCATTATTTACTATTGCGGCATTGGGACAATTTTTTGAACTTGCAACAATTTTAAAATTTTTCGGTAAATTTGTCAGTTTATCGCCGTGGCTCATCCATACGGGCATTTTTGTTTTAAGCCCTGCAAACAACAATGATTTTGTTTTTATTTGTATATCGGCAAGCCCGTATTCTCTGTTTTTGGAATGTTGCACTTTTCCGCCCAACTGTTGTGCAATAAGTTGCATACCGTAACAAATACCTAAAACGGGAACATTCAACTGCCAAACTTTGTTGTCGGGTTTCGGTGCATCTTTTTCATAAACACTTGCAGGTCCGCCTGATAATATTACGGCTTGAACGGAATCCATATTTTGAATTTCATCAAGCTTTTTATTACCCGGAAATATTTCGCAATAAACATGCGATTCTCTTATTTTTCTTGCAATTACCTGAGTATATTGTGAACCGAAATCTAAAATTAAAATCATAAATTTCCTCTATTTTTTTAAATATTTAAGTTTCCAGTTTTGGTCGCATGCCGGGACGGAAAAATTAAAAGTTTGTTCTTCTTCCTGTTCGTTTTGTTGTTCTGTCCCTGTTTTTTCGGGATCGTTAAATAACATACCGGTATATTGAGGAACTTTTTCTTCCTCATTCTTAAAACTTGCAATAACGGAAACTTTTTTCCTTGTATCAAGGTCCTTTTCGGCAACCTCACCGCGTTTTATAAATTTACATTTTTTAAATTCCGAATTACAAATTTCTTTAAACCGAACCAAATCACCGGTTGTTAACGGATTTGTATTTGAATAAGATATGTTTATCAGCAAACTTGTAGCATTTTTAATACTTGGCCCTTCAACAAAAACATTTTTTATTGCTTTTGAAATTGCTCCGGCAATATCTTCGTCTTCACCTATACCGATAATAACATCACCGGAATCTTTTAAAATAGCACGAACATCGGCAAAATCTATGTTGATAGTTCCTGTTTTTGTAATGGTATCGGTTACGGTTTGTATGGACAACCTTAAAACATCATCCACCATTCTATACATTTCAGGTGCTGGAGTTTTCTCGTCCACTACGGAAAAAATTCTATCGTTTGGTATTGTTATAAGAGCATCAACATATTTTTTTATTTTTTCTATACCTTCAAGTGCATAGTCCATTCTTATTTGTTGTTCAAAAGAAAACGGTTTTGTAATAACTGCCGCAGTTAATATTCCCATTTCTTTTGCAAGTTTCGCTATAACCGGCGATGCGCCCGTTCCCGTGCCTCCGCCCATTCCGGTAGTTATAAAAACCATATCCGCACCGCTAATCATATCTTTTAACGAATTAATATTTTCAACTGCATATTGTTCACCTTTTTTAGGGTCGCCGCCGACACCAAGCCCGTCATTTCCTATTTGCAATTTATTACCGGCTGCAGAATTTCTTAAAACATCGGCATCGGTATTAACAGCCCAAAATTCAACATCGGTTATATTTGCCGCTATCATTCTGTTAATTGTGTTTGTTCCGCCGCCGCCGACACCTATAACCTTTAAAATTGCATTTTGAGCCGATTGATAAGTATTTGGTAAATTTATTTGAAAAGGCATTATTGTTTCTCCTTCTGTTTTATACTATTTCGCTGACCTTTCCTAAAACTTTACCGAAAAAGCCACCGTCTTTGCTGCTTGTTTCCACAACGGTATTTACACCTGCAAAACGTGTTTTTACTTCATTGTAAAGTGTTGAAATTGCAGTCGTATAAATTTGACAATCAACTATTTCCTGACTGACGGATATTTTGTTCATATCAACAGTTGCTATTTTTACACCGCAGTCAAAAGGTTTTTCAAATGCCTCAAGAATTCCCGGCAATTTTGTTCCGCCGCCGGTAAGTAATATCCCGCCTGCCAAAGCACTGATATCAACTTTATTCTTTTTAAGTTCGCTTATTATATATGCTATTTGCATATCCACTTGCGGTTTTATAATATTTATTAATTCGCTTATTGAAGACATTTTTTTTGCAGAGCCGATTGTATACTCAAATTCGGCATTTTCGTTTGTTTCGTTTTCTAAAACGGCACCGTAAGTTTCCTTTATCCTTTTGGATTCGGCCTGTAGCGTTTTAAGCTTTTTAGTAATGTCTCTTGTTATTAAATCCGAACCTACGGGAAGTTCCAATATTTTCTGAACAATTCCGTTTATATAAACAACTATCCCGGTAGTCATACCGCCGATGTCAATTAACATACATCCCAATTTTTTACTTTCTTTTGAAGCAAGAATATTTCCCAAAGAATAATATCCGTAAAAAATAGGTTCTTCCATACCTAAAGAGCATGCTCTTTTTATATTGGAAACAATACTTCGCGGCGCGGTTACTATTAAAGAATTTAACTCCAAATAAGAACATTCCATGGATAACGGATTGGGAACAACCTGCAACCTATCCAATTTATATTCTTTAGGAATAATTTGTATTAAAGTATCTTTTGCATTTATTTGTGCTTTTTCAATAACGGCTTTTTTTACGCTATCTACTATATCTTCGGTAACCAATGTATCGGTAACGGAAATTCCGTCGCTTTGGTCTGCGGTTTTTATAAAAGAACCCCTTACCGAAACATATACCCAGGAATCTTTTGCATTTTGAGATTTTTCTAATTGTTCTATTAATATCCTTATTGAATTTGCGGCTTCACCTATATCTATTATGGAACCGGCTTCTATACCGTCCGGACATGCAACCGTGTCGGCTGAAGTTATTTCAAGTTTTGCGGTTTTTTCGTCGTAAAAAGCAATAACTCCGTGAATTGAAGAACTTCCTATATCTATACTTATTATTGATTGTTTTGACATTATACACCTCCGACTTGTTTTTCTATTTTATCAACTTTTACGATAATTTTATTTTTCTCCAAGAAATTTAAATCGATATATTTAATACCGTCAATAAACCTTTTGTCGGCATCGGATAAAACAATTTTCATTTTACTTGCTTTATCGGCAACATCAAATTTATTCTGCTCGCCCCAAAATATTTTAATTTTATTATCTATTTCAAGTATTATATCTTCAACTTCACCGTATTTTATCTTTGTTATTCTGCTCATAAAATCTTTTGCAAATGGTTTTAAATTATAAACAAAATTTAAAAGTTCTTTTCTTTCCTGTTCGTTTGAAAATTCCAACATCGGAATTTTCATTCCGAACATATTGCCTCTTAAAGCAAACGGTATATTATCAAAATCAAGTCCTACGGTATCGTTACCCTGTTTAATAAATACTTCAGGTTCTCTTTCGTAAAGTTGTACCAATATTTTTTTCCATCTTCTTGATATAGTTATATCTTTAAGTTCCGGCTTAAGTTCTTTTATTTCTTTTTCCAATTTACAAAGACTCACTTCAAAAATGTTAGCCCCTGCTTTAAAAGGAATAAGTTCTTTAATTTCCGTAGGTGTTACATTTTTACAACCTACAACTTCTATTGTTTCTATATTAAAACCATCGTAGGTGTAAAAAAATTCTTTTAACTTTATAAAGCCGAAACCGATGCCGATAAATATCAACAGTAACAAAAATATTCTGAATATTTTTATTTTACTTTTCTTTTTTTCTTTTCTAAAAGTTGTTCTTCTTACAACGGTTCGTTTACTTCTTTTCATTTTTTAATGCCGATTTCAGTATCTCTAAAACTAAATTTTCAAAACTTATACCCGCCGCTTTTGCAGCATCGGGAAACAGTGACGTTTTTGTCATACCGGGTAAAGTATTTACTTCCAAAACGTATATGTTATTGTTTTTATCAACTATCATATCAACTCTGCAAATTCCGTTACACATAAATTCGTTATAAACTTTTACCGCAATATCTTGTATTTTTTTTAAAATTTTTCCGGATAACCTTGCAGGTATAATATGAGCGGATTGCCCTACGGTATATTTGGATTTATAATCGTAAAATTTACCTTTCGGTACTATTTCTATAACAGGTAACGGTTTGCCGTTTAAAACACCTGCCGTTATCTCAATACCTTTTATGTATTTTTCAACTAAAATTCTGTCTTCATACTTAAAAGCCAACTTAACGGCTTTTTCAAATTCTTTTTTATTTTTAACTATTGATATTCCTATTGCGGAACCTTGTGAAGCGGGTTTTACCACTGCGGGAAATTCAATTTCTTTAAACGGTTTTAATTTTTCTATAAAAGTCCATTTTGCCGTAGGTATTTTTGCATATTCAAACATTTTTTTAGATACTATTTTATCTATTGTTGCCGAACTTGCAAACACACCGCAACCCGTATAAGCAATACCCATAAGTTCAAGCATACCCTGAATTGTTCCGTCTTCACCGGGTTTTCCGTGCAATGTGATATAGGCAATATCCGTTTGTTCTTTCTTAAGCTTTTCGGCTATATTTTTATTTACGTCAATTAAAACTGCGTTTAAGCCCAGCTTTTTTATTGCTTTATAAACGGCTTTGCCGGAATTCAAAGAAACTTCTCTTTCCGAAGACCATCCGCCGCACAAAACGGCAATTTTTTTATTTTTTAAATTTATCATTTTATTATTTTTATTTCCGTTTCAAGTTTTATTTTATATTTTTTATAAACTTCATCTCTAACAAAATTTATTAAATTTAACATATCTGCACAAGAAGCATTATTTCTGTTAATAAAAAAATTAGCATGTTTATCAGAAATTTGAGCATCGCCGATATTGAAGTTTTTAAGGTTTAAAGAGTCTATTATTCTGCCGGCACTGTCGTTTAGCGGATTTTTAAATATACAACCTGCATTTTTTGTGCCTAACGGTTGATTTTTCTTTCTTGTTTGCTGCTCTTTAAAAACAGTTTGTAGAATATCATTTTTGTCAGCTTTTTTCAAGATAAATTTTACTTTCGTTATTATTGCGTTTTTTATATTACTTTTTCTGTATTGAAAATTAAATTTATCTTTTGTTAAAGTATCTTTATTGCCGAAGTAATCCGTTAGTTCAATTTCATATAAATTTGAAGAAATATCACAATTTTTAACGCCGGCATTGCCATAAACGGCACCGCCTATTGTCCCGGGAATACCTGAAAGATATTCCAACCCGCCAAAACCTTGTTCAGCCGTATATTTGGCAAGATAAGCCAAATTCACAGCCGCTCCTGCTTCTACTTTCGTTTCCGTATCCGTGTTGTTAAAAAAGTTTATGTGACCGAATTCTTTTTTGTTTGATAATTTTATAACTATTCCTTTATAACCGTTATCACCAAACAATAAATTTGAACCGCCGCCGATAACATAAAATTTAATTTTATTTTCATTTGTAAACTTTAATAAATTTATTAATTGTTTTTCGGTTTGTACTTCAACAAAAAAATCGGCATTACCGCCTATGCCTAACGTAGTGTGTTTTGATAACGGTTCGTTGCACTTATAAATACATTCTGTTGACGATAAAAATTCTTCTATATTGTTTTTAATGACATACTCCGCATTTTGTAATTTTATATGCTGATATTTTATCATTTTATTTGGTAAAAAAAGAATAAAATTTTAAAAAATCATTGTTTTTGATAATGCAGTTTATATATTGCACATTTTGAAGTATTATATAAAAGTTCATATTTTACTTTAGGGCTGTTAAAAGATCTCAAATTTCTTAAAGTTAATATATATTTGATATTTAAAGCAATTAAATCGTCTTCCGTCATATTTATTGCAATATAATCCTGCCCCAAAAGAATAAATTTTTCAAAATTTTTATTTTTTATATTGTTGATATCAACCAAATTCACGGATATGTGACAATACCTGTTATACACATTAAAATATTTATTTTCTTTATCTATTTTTTTAAACCCTTCCAAATTAGGATAAATGTTTATGGAATTAAATGTTGCTGCACACTGCATTATAGGATAATTCATTATAAAATAGTAAACAAGCTGTCCCGTTTCAAAAACCCATAACCCGGGCTCTTTAGTATTTATATTTTTAATTGCTTTTGCCAACGGAGCTTCTTTTATAACGGATATTCCTCTTTGTATAGGGTTTACTGCCAAACCGGAAACAAACATTATTACCATTATTATTGCAATGAAAAACTTATTTATTTTATTTTTTAAAATTGAATAAAATAAAAAATAACTTAAAACAAAAATGACCGACAATTTAAAAACATCCATATATCCCTGATATATAAGTTTATTTGCCACAACAGACCATATTGTTAAAATAGCCGTTACTGTTATTGCCATTAAATTACCGAGTTTAAATTTGATTATGCTTAATGCTCTTATTAAAATTAAAACATTTAAAAAACCCCATATAATGATTGTTCTGTATGCAGGAGAACTTTTTAACATAGTTAAATTTGCTAAAGATTGAGGAAAACCAATAAAACACCAAGCCGATAAAAAAACAAATATTACCGATAAAAGAATTAATAGTTTATCTTTATTTTTATCTATAAAAAATACTATGGCGGACAAAATTAAACCTATCGGAAACAAATCAAAAAAAGTACTGTATAAACAAGGATTCCATACCAAATTTTTATCGAAAATCGGCAAAAACATATTGCCCCAATATCTAAATATTTGAGTTAAAAAACCGCAATTTATATCTACTTCCGTTAATGAATCTCCACCCAATTCACTTCTTAGTCCTGGGTATAGAGTATTTGTAACAATATTTATTGTTTCTTTTGATTTATCGTATATAAACAAAAAAATCAATATAAATAAAGCAGAAAAAAATATTATTACCGACAAATCCTTTTTATCAAATTCAAATTGAGTATAGTTTTTAATTATTACCCATAAAAACAGTGCCGCAAAAATATATGCACAAGGAACTTGCCATGCGGGATAAAGTGTCAAAATAAAACCGCCAACACAAATATATGTTATTAAAAGGATAAAAAATCTTTCGATAAAATTTTTAATTAACATATAGCGATTTAACATCAATATTGCAAGTTCCCCGTAAATTATCATTTCAACTATACCATTACATGTAAACCACCAATGTATAGCAGGCGAAAAAGTTATGAGTAATGTTCCGAAAAGAGAAAGTATTTTGTTTTTATTTGTAATTAAAAGTAAAAATTCAAACGTAAATAAAAACAAAAAAACAAGCCGAACAATCCAAAAAAAAGAAAGCCCTTTTGCCGAACCTAAAAAAAGAAAACCCGACAAAAACGGTCTGAAAACCGATATTATGTTTTTTATCGGTTGCCCGTATGTCATTGCAACATCGGTAGTTGTACCCCTTAGAATTTTATTAAAATACGGATAATTCGGATTTTGTGATAATAATATAGGTGTATATGTTTGATACTCATCGGTTCTTATATTTCTTGCTTTGCCGAAAATTAT
>NZ_CACWEU010000169.1:0-6201 GCF_902760015.1 Candidatus Ruminimicrobium bovinum | reverse complement strand
CGAAAAAACAGGAATACAGATAAAGGGTTCCGATACCATTGTAAATTTAGTTCAGGTGTGGGCGGAAAAATTCAGTTTGTTAAATGATAAAATAAATGTAGGTGTTACCGGTGGCGGAACCGGTACCGGTTTTGCTGCTTTATTAAATAATACTTGCGATATTGCAATGGCATCAAGGAAGGTTGAAGAAAAAGAAATAAATATTGCAAAAGAACATAATGTTTTTTATAAAGAATATATCGTAGGGCTTGACGGTTTGGCCGTTTTGGTTAATAAAAACAATCCTATACAAAAACTTACAATAGAACAATTACGTGATATCTTTATGTCAAAAATAACAAATTGGAATCAAATAGGCGGAGAAAACAGACCTATAGTTTTATTGTCAAGAGAAAGCAATTCGGGAACTCATATATTTTTTAAAGAACAGGTTATAAGACAAGCCGATATAAACAGTAAAGATGAATTTTCGCCTAAGGCATTACTTATGCCGTCATCGCAGGCCATAGTTGATGAAATTTATCAAAATCCGAATGCAATAGGTTATGTCGGGATAGGATTTATGAATGACCAGACAAAAGCCGTTGCAATTTCTGCTAAAAATTCCAAAGATTTTATATATCCTGCAATTGAAAATGTGATGTTAGGAAAATATCCTATTTCAAGACCTTTGTATTTATATACGAACGGAGAACCGAAAGGGGTTGTTAAAAATTTTATAGATTATGCTTTATCTAAACAAGGACAAGAAGTTGTTGCGGAAACTTCTTTTGTTCCGATACAGCTGAAAAGTTTAAAAGATGACAAGCTGAAAGAATGAAAAGTTTTATGTGAAAATTTTTTACAAAGTGAAAAATACATTAAATTTTACGTTAATGCAGCTAAGAATTTGTGAAACAAATTCGTTCTCAGCTCTTCAGCTTATAAGCTAAAAAACACGGAGTGTTTTTTTATGAACGGTAAAATAATTGATTATATTATAGAAAAAATAATTTTTTTGTGTGGTATCATTGCAATAATTTTTGTTGTTTTGATATTCGGCTTTCTTTTAAAAGAAGGGTTTGCTTTCTTTAAAGAATACGGTGTAGTTAATTTCGTATTCGGAAAATATTGGTATCCGTCATCAGATCCTGCTTCATATGGCGTGTTAGCATTAATAATAGGTTCTTTGCTTGTTACAGTAGGTGCGGCAATAATTGCGGTTCCTTTAGGTATAATGACGGCATTATTTATAGCTGAACTTGCTCCGAAAGGTATTAAAGATATTTTAAAATCAATAGTTGAACTTATGGCAGCAATTCCAAGTGTTGTTTTGGGTTTTGTAGGTATGGTAACATTAGTTCCTTTGGTAAGATCGATTCTTGATATACCTACAGGGTTAACAGCTTTTTCCGGCTCAATAGTTCTGGCTTTTATGGCTATGCCTACGATAGTTTCAATATCCGAAGATGCAATAAGGTCTGTTCCGTGGCAATATAAGGAAGGTGCTTATGCTCTCGGTGCAACAAAATGGCAAACAATAAGAAGGGTTGTTTTGAAAGCCGCAATGCCGGGAATAATAGCTGCAGTTATGTTGGGAATAGGAAGGGTGATAGGCGAAACCATGGCGGTTCTTATGGTGACGGGAAATGCTGCGGCAATACCGGATTCGATATTTGACCCTGTTAGAACGTTAACGGCAACAATTGCTGCGGAAATGGGTGAAACCGTCAAAGGCGGGCTTCATTACAAAGCTTTATTCAGTATAGGATTGGTTTTGTTTTTAATAACTTTTTCAATAAATTTTATTGCAGATTTGTTTTTAAACAAAAACAAAAAAAATTGTTGAAAATAATTTTAAACCAAAAATTTGCGGAGCAAATTTTTTTAATATGAACTTAAAATTAAGTCCTAAATTATCACAGAAAATAGCATATACTGCACTTGCAATTGCTACTATGATAGTTATTTTACCTGTTCTTACGGTTATAATAATTATCATAAAAAACGGTTGGTCGGCATTAAGTTGGGAATTTTTAACAACAATGCCTAAAGACGGTATGAGAGCGGGCGGAATTTTACCTGCAATACTTGGAACACTTGCAATTGTTTCCTGTGCAATTTGTGTTACTTTACCGGTTGGTGTATTTGCTGCCATTTACTTAAACGAATATGCTAAAGATAATTTATTGACAAGAATAATAAAGCTTGCAATAGTAAATTTAGCGGGAGTTCCGTCGGTTGTTTACGGATTATTCGGGCTTGGTATTTTTGTTATGATGATGGGGTTCGGTGTGTCGATAATTGCAGGCGCATTAACTTTATCAATAATGGAACTGCCCGTAATTATAACAACTGCCCGCGGTGCTTTAAACAGTGTTCCTTATTCGTTTAGAGAAGCAAGTTGGTCACTTGGTGTAAGTAAATGGCAAACAATAAGGAGAGTCGTTTTGCCTAATGCTCTTCCGGGTATTATGACCGGAGCAATTTTAAGCATATCAAGAATATCGGGAGAAACTGCTCCTATTTTGTTTACTGCGGCAGCTTTTTATGTTCCTCATTTGCCTCAATCAATGTTTGATCAGGTTATGGCATTGCCGTATCATCTATACATTATATCAACACAAATACCTAATATGCCGAAAAATATAATTTTCGGAACGGCATTGGTGTTGTTACTAATGGTTCTTTCAATGAGTTTATTTGCAATAGTTGCAAGACTTTATTTTAGGAAAAAAAGAAAATGGTAGATAAAATAAAAGTTGAAAACCTTAATTGTTTTTATTCCGGAAAAAAGGTTTTAAAAAACCTGAATATTACCGTTAAAAAAAATGAAATTCTTTCAATAATAGGTCCTTCCAACAGCGGCAAAACTTCGTTTTTAAGAACATTGAACAGAATGAATGATATGAATGTTAATTTTTCAAGGGAAGGAAATATTTTTCTTGATGATAAAAATATCTTTGACATGAATCCCGAAAAATTAAGAACAAGAATAGGTATGCTTTTTGCAATGCCTATACCTTTACCTATGTCAATTTACGATAACATTGCTTATGCTCCCAGAGTATTAGGTTTAAAAAATAAAAAAAATATGGATGAAGTTGTAGAACAATCTTTAAAAGATGCATCTTTGTGGGATGAAGTTAAAGACAGACTTGATTCTTCGGCAATAAAAATGTCCGGCGGTCAACAGCAAAGACTTTGCATTGCAAGAATTTTGGCAATAGAACCGGAAGTTATTTTATTTGACGAACCTTGCTCGGGACTTGACCCTATTTCGACGGCAAAAGTTGAAGAAGCAATGTTAAAACTTAAAGAGAAATATACCATAGTTCTTGTTACAAATAATGTAAAACAGGCCTCAAGGGTTGGAACAAGAACCGCTTTCTTTTTAATGGGTGAACTTATTGAAGTTGATAAAACAAGAAATATATTTTTAACACCTAAAAATAAAAAAACGGAAGATTATATTACAGGAAGGTTCGGATAGTTTGGAGTAATTTTTTATGAACGGTAACGTAAAAATTAAAATCAAAGAACTTAATTTATATTACGGTAATTTTCATGCATTAAAAAATATAAATATGGATATTAGAACAAACAGAATAACCGCTTTAATAGGACCTTCGGGTTGCGGAAAATCCACATTGCTTAGAACATTGAACAGAATAAACGATACAATAGACGGTGTTCGAATTACCGGTGAAGTTATTATTAACGGTAAAAATATTTACGGTGAAGATATGCAGGTTGACAGGGTTCGAAAAGAAGTCGGAATGGTTTTTCAAAGGCCCAATCCCTTTCCGTTGACGGTTTATAATAATATAGCATTCGGACTTGAAATAAACAGAATGGTTAAATCAAAAAAAGAAACGGCAAAAATAGTGCAGGAAAGTTTGGAAGATGTTTTATTGTGGGACGATTTGAAAAATAATTTAAAAATGTCGGCATTGAATTTATCCTTGGAGCAACAACAGCGTCTTTGTGTTGCAAGAGTTATAGCAATAAAACCGCAAATAATTTTGTTGGATGAACCATGTTCGGCACTTGACCCTAAATCTACTGCCAATTTGGAAGAATTAATGCAGGAATTGAAACAAAAATATACACTTGTTATAGTAACGCATAATATGCAGCAGGCAGCAAGATTATCCGATGATACGGCTTATATGTTTATGGGTAATTTAATAGAATTTGACCAAACATCCACAATATTTACAAATCCGTCAAAAAAAGAAACGGATGATTATGTTTCGGGAAGGTTCGGCTAATTTAGAAGAATGTATGATTTGAAGTAATGATGTAAAAATCGCAAAGCGGAAAATACATTAAACTTCAAGTTCAGTAATGCAGCTAAGAATTTGTGGAACAAATTCGTTCTCAGCTGCTCAGCTTTAAACTATAAAATATGCAGTATTTTTTATGGAGGAAATATGAGGCAATTTGATTTGGAAATGAATAACTTAAAAAAACGGCTTGTGGATATGGCTGAAATTGTGCAGGAAATGATAAAATTTTCCGTTGATATGATAGTAAAAAGAGATATCAATTTGTCAAAAGAAGTTTTTAACAGAGAAAGAGAAGCCAACCTTACCGAAATAGTTGTTGATGATACATGTTTAAAACTTATTGCACTTAACCAGCCGGTGGGAACCGATTTAAGATTTATTACATCTGCAATGAAAATTAACAGTGATTTGGAAAGAATGGGAGATGAGGCCGTAAATATTTGTGAAATAGGTGAAGAATTGTTAAAGTATCCGAATTTAAAACCTTTGATAGATATTCCAAAAATGGCAGTTGCCGTAATTGCAATGGTAAAAGATAGCATAGAGGCATTTAATTTGAGTGATGCCGATCTTGCCGATACGGTTTTATCAAAAGATGATGAAGTTGACGAGCTGAAAAAAATAATAATAAAAGATTTGTTGGCTTTTATGACGAATACATCTGACCAAACGACATTAATAAGAGCAATAGATTTGATGTTTATAGCAAAAAGTTTGGAAAGATTAGGTGATCATGCAACAAATATTGCCGAAGATGTAATATTTATGGTGCACGGTAAAGATATAAGACATTTGAAAAGTTTGTAAATGTATTTGATAAAAAGGACTTGAATATTTTTATGTATTGTGCTACAATATTGCCATTGATATTCTATAATGTTAGTGAGGAATAGTTGATGTTAGGAATAGATATAGGAACACGTTTTACAAAAATTTGTAAAATTGTTGAAGATAAGCATTCCAATAAAATTTCAATTGCAAGCGGAATGTCAATGACATATCTGGATAATGCTACAAATCAAAAAAACAGCATAGAAAGAATTTTAAAATCCATCGGAATTACAAGTAAAGAAGCTTCTTTTTGTACAATAGAAGAAAAAGATATTATTTCAAGAGATATTAATTTGCCTAAGGGCATAGATCAGGAAAATTTGGACAGTGCCGTTACTCTTGCCGTTGAACAAAGTTTAACGGAAAATTTATCTAAAATGTTACATTCCTATACCGTTACAAGAGAAATATCGGAAACAGAAAATAATATATTGTTTATGGCTGTTCCAAAAACTAAAATTTTTCAAAGGATGAAAGAATTAAGCGGTATATTTCCTATTAATGTTGTCGGTGTTACTTCAGAAATGATATCCTTAGTGAATGCATTTAATTTTTTTGCTCCCGTATATAAAGAAACGGATACCGTAGTTTTAGTTAATATCGGAGATACGAATACAAATGTTGTAATTTTGAATAAAAAGAAAATAATTTTCGTAAAAGATGTTGCTTTTGGCGGTAAACATATAACTAAAGAAATATCGGATATGTATCATGTTCCAGAACGATTAGCCGAAGAAATTAAAAGAAGACCGGAACTTTGGTCTTCTTTGGGCTTAAATATAAGAAATATTTTAAAAAGAACTGCAGCCACATTGCTGGAAGTTATTTTTGAGTTAATAGAATATTGCTCTACAAGACAAAGTATTCTTTCCGTTGACAGAATACTTTTAACCGGCGGCGGAGCTTCTTTACATGGAATAGATTTTTTTGTAAAAGATAATTTGGGTATGAATACGGAGAAGTGGAACCCGTTTGATAATGAAAATATTATTGGAATTGAAAATAAAGATTTGGGTTTTTTTATGCCGGTTGCATTAGGATTAGCTTTGGAAAAGGTGGAAGAACAACATGTATAGTATGAATCTTGCTGCCTCATTGT
>NZ_CACWEU010000168.1:0-3647 GCF_902760015.1 Candidatus Ruminimicrobium bovinum | reverse complement strand
TGTCGTGACAGGAACAGAATAGCATTACAGTCGGATTTATTAAGTGCTTCAGTTTTGGGATTAAAAAATATTTTACTTTTAAGCGGAGATCATCCTTCGGCAGGTGAATATATAGGAACTAAAACTGTTTACGATTTGGATGTTTTGCAACTTATAAAAACTGCAAAATTATTGGAAACAGGATTTGATTTGGCAGGTAAAAAACTAAACGGTAGTCCTAAGTTTTGTTTAGGTGCTGTTGCAAATCCGAATTCAACACCGCTTGATTTACAAATACTTATGCTTGAGAAAAAAGTTTCCTGTGGTATAAAATTTATCCAAACTCAAACGGTGTTTGATGTTGAACAATATAATGAGTTTTTTGAGAAAACCAAACATTTACCGGTTACAATTTTGCCGGGTGTAAGTGTAATAAAATCCGTTAAATTTATGAATTTTTTAAAAAATTTACCCGGAGTAAATATTCCGGAAAAAATTCAAAATAGAATTCTTTCGGCAAAAGATCCTTTTAAAGAAGGTATTTTGATTTGTGCCGAAACAATAAAACAATTAAAAAAATTTACAAAAGGTGTTCATATAATGGCAATAGGTATAGAAGAATATATACCTGAAATAATAAAGCAGTCAGAAATTATATGAAATTAAAATTTGCGGCGGTTTTGTTTTTAATTTTGTGTCTTGTTAAATTTTCGAGTGCGGCAGATGTCGGGACAACATCTTTCCAGGTTTTAACTCTTCCGATGTCAGCTTACGATGCGTCTTTATCAAATATATCAATTGCAGGTATTTCTTCATCGCCATCAAACCCTGCCATAATGCCATACACATCATATTATTTATTGTTTTCACATGCTATTTATTTGGCAGATACCAATTATAATGTTTTATCTTTTAATTTGCCGGTAACAAATAAATCAAGCATAGGTGTTTCTATTACATATTTTGACTTAGGTTCAATGCAAAAAACAATTGAAACTTCCGGCGGTTATATTATACAGGGCGATTTCTCTGCCAATGATAAAATTTTTACTTTTTCATACGGACATAAAATTAATGATGATATAACTGCAGGTGCAAGTATAAAATATTTAAAACAGGAAATAGATGATATCGGTTATTCTGCCGTTGCATTTACGTTAAGCGGTTTATATTTTATTGACGATAAAATGTATTGCGGTGCAGGTTTAAATAATATCGGTAATGCCGTAAACAGTTATAATTTACCTACAAATTTATATTTTTCTTTTTTATATCACGTGCTTGATTATTTAACAGGCATAGGCGAATTAAATGCTTATTATAATGACAATATTTATGAATTAAAGTTAGCTTTGGAAGCAAGTTATCAAAAATTAAAATTCAGATGCGGTTATAAAATACCGTTGAATTATCAACAACGAATTGATTTACAAAATGAATTGCTTTCAAATTTTTCTTTAGGTTTTGGATTAAATTTAGATTTTTTAAGTATAGATTATGCATGGCTTCCTAAGGGCGATTTGGGAAATATTCATATGTTTTCTGTGGGAGTTGAGTTTTAATTAAATGAAAAGAATTATATTATTTATTATGTTTTTTGTTTTTTATTTTACCGGTTATTTGTTTGCTGTTCCGGCAAGTCCGGATTTTGCCGAAATTAAACAACCGGACGGAAAAACTTTTAAAGCAAGGTTAAAAGGGGACGAATTTTACCATTGGTATGAAAGTGAGGATGGGTATACCATTATAAAGGATACTTCTACAAAATTTTGGAAATATGCAAAAAAACATAAATTCGGTCATTTGGAAAAATCGGAATATATCGCAGGTAAAGATATTCCGGTTGATATAAGAAAGGGGCTAAAAGATGAAGAAATGCTTTTAAAAGCAGCAAATAACAGACACCAAACAGAAATGCAAAACAGAGCTTCCGATTTAAAGCAAAAAGAATTTATTAACAGAGCTGCTTCTTTCGGTTCAAATAACAAATCGGTTGTTGTAAATGAAAAAAATTTGGTTATACTTGTTGAGTTTGCTGATAAGAAATTTACTTTTTTACCCGAACAGATAAATGATTTATATAATCAAAAAAATTATACTTATGACGGCGCCGTAGGTTCGGTTAAAGATTATTTTGATGAGATTTCATATAACAATTTTGATATGGAGTTTATAGTTTCCACATTTGTTGTTACATTGGATAAAAGTTATGTGTATTACGGTGAGAATGATTCTTCGGGTTCGGACAAACACCCTCGTGAAATGGTTGAAGAAGCTATAGCAAAATTGGACGAAGCCGGTTTTAATTTTGCTCAAGCCGACGGAAACGGTGACGGTTGGGTTGATATTTTGACGGTTGTTCATGCCGGATGCGGTGAAGAGTATACGGGAGCCGATTCCAATGATATATGGTCACATCAATGGTCAATACATTCCGTATATACAACAAAAGATAATAAAAAAATATCAAAATATATAGCTGTTCCCGAACGAAGAGGTTCGGAAAATTCAAAAGTAGGGCTTGTTCGAATAGGCGTTATAGCTCACGAATTGTTGCATATTTTCGGTATTCCCGACTTATATGATACCACTTATAAAAGCAAAGGATTGGGTTCTTTTTGCTTAATGGCACACGGCCTTTGGAACGGGGACAGCGGTTCCGTGCCGGCGCATCCTTGTGCTTGGGTAAAATATAAACTCGGCTTTATCGAAGAACCTCAGGGGTTATCAAAAGGGAAAAATTCAATAGGAATATCTGCAAATTCAAAAGATGCTTTTTATAAAATTTCTCCGGATAATTTCAGTTACGGAGAATATTTTATGATAGAAAACAGACAGCCATACGGTTTTGATAAAAGTTTACCGGGAAGCACTTCCGGTAAAAGAGGTTTGTTGATTTATCATATTGATGAAAAAAAGGCGAATATCAATGACCGTACTCATTATAAAGTTGCTTTGGAAGAAGCTGATGCAAAAACAAGTGATTGGACAATGTTTGACTTAGCGCAAAACAGAAATAACGGAACGGATACGGATTATTTCAGAGATACTACATTAACAACTTTTAGTGATAATAATATAAATGCTCCGAACAGTTTAAGTTATACTTATCAAAAATCGGATATAAATATTTTTAATATTTCCGCAAGCGGAGATATAATGTATTTTTGGACGGAAAGTTATGATGATTTTGTAGATAATTTAGATGAAAACAGAGGTGTAATAATGGTAAATACCGTTATGGGGTTTTCAAAAACGAAAAGCGAATTGAAATTATTGGATGAAGCTGCTCAAAAGGAAATGTCCGAATATTTTACTTTTACGGTTGAAGGGGCAGAAGAAGCAAATAATATGTATGATATATATAAAGAGTATAATGAAAACGAAACGGTTTTTGCAATACCTAAAAATAAAATGTCCGTGTTGACTGCCGCAAATGCAAATTTGGTTAATAGATTAAATTATGCTTTAAGGACTTCAAGCGGAACGCAAACGATAAAATCCGTAGGTGTAATAAGTTTTGCCGATGATGCTCCCGTTGAAAATAATAATGTTTCAAGCGGGCAAAATATGAGGTTTACCGGAACGGAAGTTTTGGAAGAAATTTCATATTTGCTTAACGAATACGGTTATTTAATGCCTAAATTTAATACTATGCAAATAAATTC
>NZ_CACWEU010000167.1:0-4421 GCF_902760015.1 Candidatus Ruminimicrobium bovinum | reverse complement strand
AGGTGTGGTTGCCGAAATTTCCGCAATAGAATATGTGGAACTTGACGAACTTATAAGAAATGTAAAAGATAAAAAAAACGGATTGTTATTACTTCTTGACGGTATAGAAGATCCTCATAATTTAGGTGCAATTATAAGAAGTGCCGTATGTTTCGGTGCCGACGGAATTATTATACCTAAATGGAGAAGTGCAACAGTAAATGAAACGGTAGAAAGAACATCGGCAGGTGCGGTAGAACATATTAAAATAGCAAAAGTAACAAATTCGTCACAAGCAATATTAAAATTGAAAGATAGCGGTTTTTGGATTATAGGTGCGGAAAACGGAAACAACTCAATAAATGAAACAGAAATTCCTTTTCCGTCGGTATTGGTTTTAGGCAGTGAAGGTTTCGGGATACATCAGAAAATTAAAGAAAAATGTGATATAATTATTACAATACCGCAGGAAAATAAAATATCGTCGTTGAATGTTTCATGTGCCGGTGCGGTTATTTTATATGAAATATATAAACAAAAAATAACAAAGTAATTTTTTTAAGGGAGAACAATATGCAAAAGGATGCAAAATTATTTACATTAATAGTGGTTGTTGTTATTGCCGCATTTATAGGTTTATCAAGTTTTTTTGTGGTTGAGGTGGGTTTTGTCGGTGTGCGAATAAATATTTTATCGGGACAAACTAAAAGTTTTCCTCAAGGGACATATTTAAAATTACCGTTAATTCATCAGGTTGTAAATTATGATGTAAAGACACAAAAACAGGAAATTGAAGCGGATTCCGCATCAAAAGATTTGCAGACCGTTAGGGCAAAAATAGTTGTAAATTTTAGACCTATTTATGATAAAGTAAATGATATTCATATTAAAATCGGTAAAGATTATTTTGTAAAAGTAATATATCCCGCAATACAGGAAGTTTCAAAAACCGCTATTTCAAAACTTCCGGTTGAAAATATTATAGTAGAGAGAGAAAATTTAAGGGCATCCATAGAAGAAAATTTAAGAAAAAAAATTGAGGAATATAACATAATAATAGAAAATGTAAATATCGTTGATATACAATTTACGGCTGAATTTAACCGGGTTGTTGAAGAAAAACAAATAGAAGAACAAAAAGTTAAAAAAATTCAATATCAAAGAATGCAGGCCGAGGAAGAAAAGAAAAAAGTTATTTTACTTGCCGAAGCCGAAGCACAAAAACAAAAATTATTAAGAGATTCTTCAAACCAAACCGTTATAAATTTAAAATGGATTGAAAAATGGGACGGTCACTTACCGCAATATATGTTGGGTGATAAAACAAATTCAATGATAATGTTAAACGATAATAAATGATAATATATAAAAATAACCGAGTATATATTAAATATTTGAATATACTTGTCTGTTTTTTAACATAGACATACAGAAAATTAGAACAATGGAAATAATTGAAGTTATAAATTTAATTGCAATAAAATTTCCCTTGCCGCCTTTGCAATAAACGGTTGTTTATTAGGAGCTTTTTGGCCTATTGGAACAGAATTATATTATAGCGGGCAAACAGAAGAATTAAAAATTAAATTAAAAAGATACTTAATATTTGGTATATCATTAATATTAATAACAATAATTGTAAGTTTCTTGTTTAAAAATTTAATTTTTAAGTTCTTATTACCAAATATAGATTATAATTTATCATATAACTTTTTTTGTTGAGTGCATTATATTTCAGTATTTTAATTGTTTCAGATACATACACGGTATTTTTACAAAGTATAAATGTGTTAAAAATATTTTGGATATATATGCCAATACAATTTATAATCAGTATTACTTTACAATATTATTTTTCGCTAAAGTATGGAATAAACGGAATAATTTTAGGTTTGTTATTATCTTTTTTATTAACAAGTTTTTGGCTGTTACCATATAAATTTAACAAACTAATAAAAAATGAATATTTGTAATAATAAAATATTCTATAAAATTATATTAGTATATTTTGAGTTTAAATTAAAAAATTATCTCTTGCCTATTTGTATATAACAAAATCCCATTTTTTTAAGATGCTGTGCATTATATTGATTTCTTCCATCAAATATTATAGGGTATTTTAAAAGTTTTTTTATCTTTTTCATATCAGGTTTGCTAAATTCATTCCATTCTGTCAATAAAAGCATTGCATCTGCCATCTCTAATGCTTCATAAGAATTGTTGGAATATGTTATTTTATTTCCGAAATATAATTTAGCTGTATCTGTTGCTTTTGGATCATAAGCTTTTATTTTTGCACCCATATTTAGTAAAGTATTAATTATTGTGATAGATGGAGCTTCTCTCATACAATTTGTTTTTGGTTTAAATGCAAGTCCCCAAACTCCAAATGTTTTTCCTTTTAAATTTTTTCCGAATTTTTTAGTAATTTTATCTATAAAAAGTTGTCTTTGTTTTTTATTTATATCATCTGCAGCTTTAATTATTTTCATTTCACAACCGCTTTCAGATGCTATTTTAATAAGAGCTTTAACATCTTTCGGAAAACAGCTTCCTCCGTATCCTAAACCCGGAAATAAAAATTTGTTACCGATTCTTGAATCGGTTGATATTCCTATTCTAACCATTTCGGCATCGGCACCTACTTTTTCACATAAATTTGCAATTTCATTCATAAAAGATATTTTTGTTGCAAGGAAAGAATTTGCGGCATATTTTGTCATTTCTGCCGATTTTATATCCATAATAATTAAACGATTTATTGTTTTAAAAAAAGGTGTATAAATATCTTGCATTATTTTTATAGCTTTGTCTGAATTTGAACCTATTATAATTCTGTCGGGATATAAAAAATCTTCTACGGCATTACCTTGTTTTAAAAATTCAGGATTTGAAACAACATCAAAAGGATGTGCTGAGTTTTTTTTGATAATAGCAGTTACCTTTTCTGCAGTTCCTACCGGAACCGTTGATTTATCTACAATTACTTTATAACCGTTAGATGCTTTTGCTATTTGCTTTGCAACCTGAAATACGTATTGTAAATCGGCTGAACCATCTTCTCTCTGCGGTGTTCCGACTGCAATAAAACATACCTTTGATACTTTTACTGCATTATCTATATCCGAAGAAAAAACTAACCTTTTTTCTCTAAGATTAACTTTAACTAATTCATCAAGCCCCGGTTCATAAATAGGAATAATTCCTTTTTCTAATAGTTTAAGTTTTTCTATATTATTATCAATGCAGATAACGTCGTTTCCCATATCTGCCAAACATGCACTGGCAACTAAACCTACATATCCTGCCCCTATAACTGTTATTTTCACTGGTTCTCCTTTCTGATAATAATTTACATTGCTTTAGAAAGTACATTTATATCAATTATAAATATTATAATAAATTTTAAAATTTTATGTTTTTATAAAAATAATATCAAATAATTTATCATGCAAAGAATTGTACTTAACAATATAACGTATATTTAATATTTAGTTTTGTAGATACTGTTAATGAATTTTGCAGTACAAAATTATCAAATAAGAAAATAAATAAATATGATACTTTAAATAATAAAAAATTTTTTTTATAAATAACTCTTGGACTGATAATAGTTTTATAAAAAAATTTTATAGGTAAAAAAGAATAGTATCCGAAATAATTTTTAAATAAATTTCTGTTGCTTTTTGATTTTTTAAGTTCCGTACTATAATTAAATTATCTAAAATCTTAACTAATTATTTATTACTTACATTAATTTGTTTTCTGCAAATTTTTATTTAAAATTTGTTATAATTAAAAAGATATTTTTTTAATCTAAAACTATAAAATAAATTGTAAAATAAAATAAGAATGAAGAAAATTTTTTTAATACTTATTACGATATTATTTTTTTTCAATACAGTTTTTTGTTTTGAACAGGAAACTTTTATTGTTGACCATATTTATTATAAAGTAATAAATTTGCCTAAGGAAAAAAGACCAAAAGTTATCTTGGTTTTAGGCGGTGGCGGAGCAAGAGGTTTTGCACATGTAGGTGTGTTAAAAGCATTAAGAGAAGCCAATATTCCGATAGATATGGTTGTGGGAACGAGTATGGGTGCATTAGTAGGATCGTTGTATTGTTCGGGAGTTAAAATAGAAGATATAGAAAATATTGCCGAAGATATTAAATGGAATGATATAAGTAACTTAAATGTTACATCATTGATAACAATGCTTACTTCCGAAAAGTTATTATCGACAAAAAAGATGGAAGAATATATAGCGAGAATGATTGGTGATAAATATTTTTTTCAACTTGATATTCCTTTTGTATGTGTTGCAACCGATATAAAAACAGGTGAAAAAATTATTTTTAAAGAAGGTCCCGTTGCTCCTGCCGCACGTGCAAGTGCAACAATTCCCGGAATATTTGAACCTGTTTCTTACAGACAAAGGTT
>NZ_CACWEU010000166.1:0-2931 GCF_902760015.1 Candidatus Ruminimicrobium bovinum | reverse complement strand
TTCAAAAGCAGTAGGAACACAAGATAAAGAATTATTCCTTGTTAAAGGTGCAACACATATTGAAACATATTGGAAACAGGAATATGTCAAACAAATAGAAGAAAAATTAGCAAAATTTTTCGGTGACAAATTAAAATAAAAATTTTGCCTTGCAAAATTTGAGGGACAGATGAACCGAAATTTTTTGCGAAGTAAAAATTTTTAAGGAGAAAAAATGAATAAAACACTAAAAATGTTAAGTTTAGTAACTGTTTTAAGCATAGCATTGTTAAGTTGTTCCAAAGAAACGGTTGCTGTAAAACAAGGAGAAACAAATATGTTTTTCAAAGATAAAAAAGTAGCGATAGTTTATTTTTCTGTAAGCAATAATACTAAAAAGTTTGCCGAAACAATACAAAAACTTACCGGTGGAGATTTAATAAGACTTGAACCTGTTGTTGCTTATAATTCCAATCCTAACGAAGTTAAGCAGTTAATAGCTGATGCCAAAAAAGAAACGGAATCCGATGTTCGTCCTGAATTTAAATCAATAAACTTTAATGTAGCCGACTACGATATTGTTTTTGTAGGTTATCCTGTTTGGTGGTACACACTTCCTATGATTTTTTATACTTTTTTTGATACCTACGATTTTTCCGGTAAAACTATAATTCCTTTTAACACTCATGAAGGGTCCGGTGAAGGAGGAACATATTCAACAATAAAAAAATGGGAACCTAATGCGACAATTTTGGAAGGGTTACCTATAAGAGGCGGAAATATGGCAAAAGATCAAACAGAAACAATAAAAAAATGGTTAAATAATATTAAATAAGGATGTTTTTATGAAAAAATTAAAATTTTTGACACTTGTAATTTCAGCAGTTTTACTTTTTGGAGGAACGATTATGGCGGAAGACACATTAAGTTTGAAACAACAAAACATTGCAACAATTTCAATGTATACGGCATCTGCGGATTTAAAGAATTTGGAAATTGCCGTCAAGAAAGGATTGGAAGACGGGCTTACAATTAACGAAATAAAAGAAGTAATGGTTCAACTTTATGCTTATTGCGGGTTCCCTAAAAGTTTAAATGCTTTGGGAACATTGCTTAAAGTAACGAAAGAGGGAACTTATACCGAAGGCCCTGCGGGAAAACCGTTATCAAAAAAAGCAAACAAAAATAAAATAGGAACAAAAACTCAAACAGAACTTGTAGGAAGCCCCGTTAAAGGTGAACTCTTTGAGTTTGCTCCTGCAATAGACGATTACTTAAAAGAACATTTGTTCGGTGACATTTTTGCAAGAGGAATTTTAACAAACCAAGAAAGAGAAATAGCAACAATTGCCGCACTTTCTTCAATTGAAGGAGTAGAACCGCAATTGAAATCTCATATTCAGTGCGGCAAAAACACAGGGCTTACCAATAAACAAATAAGTGCAATTCTTATAATTACATCAAAACCTAAAACGGAAATTTTTGCAATAGGGGAACCAAATCCGTTTTCAAAATATTTTATCGGTCAAAGTTATTTGAATATTCTTACAAAAGAACAAGTTTTTACCGCAAATGTAACATTTGAACCTGCCTGCAGAAACAATTGGCACATACATCATAAAGGCGGACAAATTCTTTTATGTACCGGCGGCAGAGGTTGGTATCAACAATGGGGTAAACCGGCACAAGAACTTAAAAAAGGTGATGTTGTAAATATTGCACCGGAAACTAAACATTGGCACGGTGCCGCAAAAGACAGTTGGTTTAGCCATGTTGCAATAGAAGTTCCGTCCGATGGCGGTTCAACCGAATGGTGTGAAGAAGTTTCAGACGAAGAATATAATAAATTGCCTTAAAAATAATTATTAATATAGGAATTTTTATGCAAAATAAACAACTCGGTAAAAGTAATTTATATGTTTCTCCGGTAGGGCTTGGCTGTATGGGCTTTTCTCATGCTTACGGAAAACCTACCGAAAAACAGGAAGCCGTAAAAACAATAAAGCAGTCCTATGATATGGGCTACACTTTTTTTGATACGGCGGAATGTTATATCGGAGCAAACAGTGACGGAACAATTTCTTATAATGAAGAACTTGTTGGTGAAGCTTTAAAATCAGTTAGAGATAAAGTTATTATAGCGACAAAATTTGGTGTAAAACATAATGAGGATAGAACATTAAGTTTAGACAGTTCTCCTTCAACCATAAGAAAATCCGTTGAAGGTAGTTTAAAAAAATTAAAAACGGATTACATAGATTTATATTATCAGCATAGAACAGACCCTAAAATTGAGCCGGAAATCGTTGCACAAACAATTTCAGAATTTATAAAAGAAGGCAAAATAAGAACATGGGGAATATCCGAAGTAACGGAAGATTATCTTAGAAGAGCAAATGCCGTATGTCCGGTAACGGCAATACAAAACAGATACTCTATGATGTCAAGAGAACACGAAAAAATATTTCCTGTTATTGAAGAGTTAGGAATAAGTTTTGTTGCTTTTTCTCCTATGGCTAATGGGTTATTGTCCTGCAAATATACAAAAGAAACAAAATTTACCGAAAAAGAAGATTACAGAAATTTCTTGCCGCAATTTACAAAAGAAGGTATGGAAAAAGCACAAGAACTTTTGAATTTATTAAATAAAATTGCAGAAGAAAAAAATGTAACTGCAGGACAAATTTCTATTGCTTGGATGATGAACAAAAAAAATTATATTATACCTATACCGGGAAGCAGAAAAATTGAAAGATTGCAGGAAAATTTCAATTCGGCAAAAATAGTTTTAACGGAAGAAGAAATAAAAAATATAGATACAAAACTCGATACAACGAAATTCTTGACTTTTACAGGTAGCAAAACAAAATAAAATAAAAATATTATACAGGAGAACAAAATGGAAAATTTAAAGTTATCAAATGGTGTGGAAATGCCTTTGGAAGGGTTCGG
>NZ_CACWEU010000165.1:0-2681 GCF_902760015.1 Candidatus Ruminimicrobium bovinum | reverse complement strand
GACCGGAATTAATCATATTTCCTTCACCTTCATAAGCAGCTTTTGTTACATCTCCGCCATCTATAACCGGAATTATTTCAACATTATATTTTTTTGCAAATTCCCAATCCCTTTGGTCATGTGCGGGAACTGCCATGATAGCTCCCGTTCCGTAACCCATCAAAACATAATCGGCAACAAAAATCGGAACTTCTTTTTTGTTTGCGGGGTTGATTACACAAACACCTTCCAACTTAACACCTGTTTTTTCTTTTGACGAAGATCTTTCTATATTTGATTTCGCCGAACTTTCTTTGATATATTTTTCAACTTCATTCCAATTTTTTATTTGAGATTTGAATTCCTTTAACATCGGATGTTCCGGTGCCACAACCATAAAAGTAACACCGAAAATTGTGTCGGGCCTTGTTGTAAAAATTTCAAATTTTTTATTTGAGCCGGCAATATCAAAATTCATTTGAGCACCGTGTGATTTACCAATCCAGTTTTGCTGCATTGATAAAACCTGTTCGGGCCAACCTGAAAGTTGTTTATGTCCTTCAAGCAGTTCATCGGCATATTTTGTAATTTTTATAAACCATTGTTCCAACTCTTTTTGTTCAACATCACTGTCGCATCTCCAACATTTACCTTCTTTTACCTGTTCGTTTGCAAGAACCGTTTTACATTTCGGGCACCAATTAACGTTTGATTTTTTTCTAAAAACCAACCCTTTTTTATACATCTGTAAAAAGAACCATTGATTCCATTTATAATATTCCGGAGTACATGTTGCAAGTTCTCTGTTCCAATCATAAGAAATACCAAGCATTTTAAGCTGCTCTCTCATTCTTGCAATGTTTTGTGTAGTCCAAACGGCAGGTGCAATATTATGTTTTATTGCTGCATTTTCCGCAGGAAGCCCGAAAGCATCCCAACCCATCGGATGAATAACATTTTTACCGGACATTCTGTTATATCTTGCAAAAACATCACCTATACTGTAATTACGGACATGCCCCATGTGCAAGTTTCCGGAAGGATAAGGAAGCATTACCAAAATATAATATTTTTCTTTTTTATCATCGGGATGACATTCAAAAACTTTATTTTCTTCCCAATATTTTTGCCATTTCTTTTCAACATCCAACACATTGTAATCTGCCATTTTGACCTCTTATATTTGTTTATAGGATTATAAGGTTATAGGGTTATAGGTTATTTAATTACTCAACTTAATAACATCATAATCTCATACATACTATTTTTATTACTTAATATTTTCACACATCAAAAATTACTAAGATATTTTTTTAAGAAGAACAAAGTGTTCCAAGTTACCTTTGGGACCTTTTACCGCCGAATCTTGTTCTTTTAAAATTTCAAAATTCAAACTTTTTGCACAATTTTTAATTTTTTCTATTGCTTTTTGCCTTAAATTTTCGTCTTTAACAACACCTTTTTTTACTTCACTCGGTTCAAGTTCAAATTGCGGTTTTATCATTGCTATAACAAAACTTTCTTTTGTAACAATTTCACTTACCACAGGTAAAATTTTATCCAAAGAAATAAAAGATACATCTATTGTAACAATATCTGTTTTATCTTTCAACAAGGTTTTATCAAAATATCTGAAATTTACATTTTCAATATTTACAACTCTTTTATCATTTCTTAGTTTATAGTGAAGCTGAGCGGTGCCCACATCAACGGCATATACTTTTTTTGCACCGTGCTGTAACATACAGTCCGTAAAGCCGCCTGTAGATGCCCCTATATCAATACAAACTTTGTCCGTAAAATCTATTTCAAATAAATTCAAAACCGATTCCAACTTCAGTCCGCCTCTTGAAACATACGGATTTTGTTTTTCTATTTCAATAACGACATTTTCGTCAACTTGAGTGCCTGCTTTTGTTATTTTTTCACCGTCTACAAAAACTTTACCCTCCATAACAAGTGCCTGTGCTTTTGAACGGCTTTCAACTAAATTCTTTTCAAAAATTAAAACATCAAGTCTTTTTTTCATTATATAAAAAATGCCTCGTATTTTTTAGCTGATAAGCTGAACAGCTGAAAAGTTTAGGTCATCGAAATGACAAAAAAAGAACAAACTATTTACAAAGGTTCACAACCTCATTCTCTATGTTTTCAACCGATAAACCGCATAACTGCCTTATAACATTTTGCGGTCCGTGTTCTATAAATTTATCCGGCAAACCTATAGATACTATTTTTGCATCCGTTCCCGATAACACGGCTTTAACCGTTTCACCCGTTCCTCCGATAAGAGAACCTTCTTCAACGGTAACGATTTTATTTGTAATTGTTAAAATATTCTTAACGGCAGTTTCGTCAAACGGTTTTAAAAACCTTAAATTTAAAACGGCAACCGAAATTCCTTTCCGTTGCAAATTATTTGCCGCTTCCAAACATATTTGCAACACATTACCTATGCAAATTATGTAAACATCCGTTCCGTCCTTTTCAAGTTTGGCTTTTCCGATATCAAGCAAATCAAAATTTCTTTGAAAAGAAGCAACCCTTGTTCCGCTGCCTCTGGGATACCTGATTACCGAAGGATTTTTTAATGTAAGCGCCGTATTTAACATATCCTGCAATTCTGTTTCGTTTGCAGGCGCCATAATAGTTAAATTAGGAATATATTTTAAATAAGAAAAATCAAAAGCGCCGTGATGAGT
>NZ_CACWEU010000164.1:0-2841 GCF_902760015.1 Candidatus Ruminimicrobium bovinum | reverse complement strand
GAACCTACACCGACTACGGCTATTTTTATTTTGCTCATTTTTTAAAACCTTTTATTACTTTAATTATTGTGTTAATATCTTTAGAACCAAGTGACGGATGAACCGGAATTGATATAACTTCTTTTACAGCTTGTTCAGCAACCGGACATAAACCTTTTTTATATCCCAACTTCTGATACAAAGGTTGTTTATATATAACTTCCGGATAATGTATTCCGCAACCTATTCCGTTATCTTTTAAATATTTCATAAATTTATCTCTTAAACCGTATTTTACTTTAACGGTATATTGATGATAAACATGTGTATATCCTTTGGGAACAAACGGTGTTTCAATAAAATCAATATTTTTTAAACCGTCGGAAAGTTTTTTTGCATTTGCAATTCTTTGTTTAGTCCATTTTTGTATTTGTTCACACTGTGCAAGCCCCATGGCTGCCGCAACATTTGTAAGTCTGAAATTATACCCCAACATATCGTGCCCGTAATGTGACATTCTTCCGTGGTTAATAATTTTCTTTGTAAGAGCATCCGTTTTTAAATTATTTGTTAAAACGGCACCGCCTTCACCGGTAGTCATATTTTTTGTTGCATAAAAGGAAAAACATCCCGCATCACCTATAGAGCCGACTGTTTTATTTTTATATTTTGCCAAATGTGCCTGGCAACAATCTTCAATTAAAATAAATTTATATTTCTTTTTTAATTTTAAAAGTTCGCCCATATCACAAGGTAAGCCGTATAAATGAACACATATTACGGCTTTAATATTTTTTTCTTTTTTCAATATTTTTTCAACCGATTTAGGATCGATATTAAAAGTTTTTTCGTCAATATCGGCAAATATCGGTTTTGCACCGCAATATAAAATTGAATTTGAAGTTGCAATAAAAGTAAAAGGTGTTGTTATAACTTTATCACCCGGCTTAATTGCACAAGCCAAAAGTGCGGCATGAAGGGCAGTCGTTCCGCTTGAACAAACGGTTCCGTATTTTGCACCGGAAATTTTTGAAAATTTATTTTCAAATTCTTCCACATATTTTCCGCTTGCAACTATACCGGAATCAATAACTTCATTTATAAATTGTTTTTCTTTTTTCCCGAAAATCGGTTTTACCAACGGTATCATTTTACCTCCAAAAAAATTGCTTTGCAATTTTTTAGCCGAGAGCTGAGCCGGAAACTTTGTTTACAAGCCCAACATCACCGGCTGAGCAGCTGATAGTTTAACGACAACAACGAAACCACAATGTATAATGTACATTACCTAAACGGCTAAAATTGTTACACCAAGTTCCTTAGCTTTTTTGATAACTTCGTCTTTATCTAAAATTAATGTAGAGCCGGCCTCTATCGCCATAGCCCTTATTTTATTTTCTTTTAATGTATCAATTGTTCTTGTTCCTATAACGGGAACATCAAAACGAAAATCCTGATTCGGTTTTGCAACTTTAACAACTATTGCATTTTCCCCGCCCAAACCGTAAGCCCTTTTTATACATTCATCTGTTCCTTCAATGGACTCAACGGCCAATACGGATTTATCTTTTACCACAACGGTTTGCCCTATATCAAAACCTGCTATGCCTTTTGCTATTTTAAAACCGAATTCAACATCTTTTGTTTCTGCGGAATTTAATTTTTTACCGACTATCAAGCCCTTTTGTGCAAGCAAATGTTTTAAATATATGTGTGACGGTAAGAAATTTATTCCGTCTTTTTCAAATTCCTTTACAACGGCACCGAGTATGGTATCGGTTTTTTTATTCAACAAAGAGCCCATCAATTTCATTGCTCTGAAATCCATGGTAATTGCAGAATATATTTTTGCATGCTTAACCTGCCCCACCATAAGAGCGGTTTTAACATCATTTTCTTTAAATATATCTATAATTTTTTGCAATTTACCTATTGATGTCCAGTAAACTTTATCACAAACCTTTTCAATATCCTTATCGGCTTCTTCTTTTAAAGCTATAACGATAAAAGGTTGATTTTGTTTTTTTATTTCTTCGGCAACAAGAAAAGGAAACCTGCTGTTACCTGCAATTATTCCTATATTACTCATCTTGGCCTTGCAATTCCCCTTTGAGATTTCTTTATAAACTTAACTATATCGCAAACGGGAGTTGAATTTTTAAATTCATCTTCAAGTTTTTCAAGTGCTTGTTCCAACGTTAACTTTGACATAAATAAAATTTTATATGCATGCCTTATTGCTTCAATATCTTCGTGCGGAGTTTGCCTTCTTTTTAAGCCGATTAAATTAAGCCCTACAAGCTTTGCCCTGTCACCCTGTGCCTGTGCAAAAGGAATAATATCCATAACAACCATTGCACCGCCGCCGATAATTGAACTTTTACCTATTCTTGTAAATTGATGAACGGCGGCAAGCCCGCCTATAACAACATTATCTTCTATTTCAACATGCCCTGCTATTGCAACACAATTTGCAATTATTACATTATTACCGACTATACAGTCATGTCCTATATGGCTGCACATCATAAGTAAACAATTTTTACCGACTACAGTTTCTCCGTGAGCCGCCGTTCCTCTGTTGACCGTAACATATTCCCTGATCATTGTACCGTCGCCTATAATTGCTTTTGTTTTTTCACCTGCATATTTTAAATCCTGCGGGGCAGTTCCTACTACACTGTGGCTAAACAATTTACAATTTTTACCTATATCGGCACATTCAACAACAACACCGGAATTTATTATCGTGCCGTCACCGATTGATACATCTTTTCCTATAACGGCATAAGGTCCTATTTCAACATTTTGTCCTATTACTGCAGAACTGTCTATAATAGCAGTTTGATGTATCATTTTAAG
>NZ_CACWEU010000163.1:0-2033 GCF_902760015.1 Candidatus Ruminimicrobium bovinum | reverse complement strand
TGGGTGATACAAACAGTTGTTTATCTGCAATAGGTGCAAAAAGATTGCATATACCGATATTCCACATGGAAGCCGGTAACAGATGTAAAGATGAATGTTTACCTGAAGAAACAAACAGAAGAATAGTGGATATTATAAGTGATGTTAACCTTTGTTACAGCGAACATGCAAGAAGGTATTTAATAGAAAACGGCTTACCTAAAGAAAGAACATATTTAACAGGTTCTCCTATGGCGGAAGTTTTGCATAACAATTTAAAGTCAATACAAAAAAGTAACATATTAAAAAAATTGAAATTACAAAAAGGTAAATACATATTGCTTTCTGCACACAGAGAAGAAAATATAGATACCGATAAAAACTTTTTGTCACTGTTTAATGCAATAAACAAGTTGGCACAAAAATATAATATGCCTATTTTGTATTCTTGCCATCCGAGAAGTGCAAAAAAATTGGAATCTGCAAAATTCAAATTAGATAAAAGAGTTATTAAACACCAACCGTTAGGTTTCCACGATTATAACTGTTTACAGTTAAACTCTTTTGCGGTAGTTTCCGACAGCGGCACATTACCGGAAGAAAGCAGTTTCTTTGCTTCAATAGGTAAATCTTTCCCGGCAGTATGTATAAGAACATCGACAGAAAGACCTGAAGCACTTGAAAAAGCTTGTTTTGTATTGGCAGGAATAGACGATAAATCATTGTTACAATCGGTAGAAATTGCAGTAAATATGAACAAAGAAAAAGATTTTCCTATACCTGTAACAGATTATACAGACGAAAATGTTTCAAGTAAAGTAGTAAAGATAATTCAAAGTTATACGAATATTGTTAACAGAGTAGTTTGGAAAAAATGAACATAATGGTTGTAACTCAATGTTTTCATCCTGACACATATCACATTAACCATATAGTGCAAGATATGTGTAGCAGGGGGCATACGGTAACGGTGGTAACCGGCAAACCGGACTATGCCACAAGCAGGGTGCCTAAAGAATATAAATGGTTCAGAAAACACCATGAGTATTTAGGTAAAGCGGAAGTTTGGCGTGTTCCTATAATTGCCCGCCGTCACGGTGCAATTATGAGGTTTTTAAATTATTTGTCGTTTATTATTACAGGAAGTATATTTTGTTCTTTTAAAAATTTTAAACCGTTTGATGTTATTTATATTTGGGGTGTATCACCTATAACAATGGCAATTCCTGCAATAGTTTTAAAATACAGATATAAAAAACCGATATTTTATTATTGCCTCGATTTATGGCCTGAAAGCATGAAAGCTTTCAATGTCGGTGAAAAAAATCCTGTATTTATTGCAGTTAAACAATTGTGCAAATGGATATATTCCAAATTCGATAAAGTTGCAGTAACATCAATACCGTTTATTGAATATATTAAAACTGTTAATAAATACAACAAAGAAATAACTTATTTACCGCAGTATGGTGCAGACGAATATTTAAATAAAGATTTTACAGCAACAGATAACGGAATAACGGATTTTGTTTGGGCAGGCAATATTGGATATGTTCAAAATTTACAAACTCTTATTGATGCTGTAGAAAAAATAAAAGACGAATCTGATTTTTTAGTGCATATAGTCGGTGACGGTTCCGCAAAAAAACATTATGAAGAACTTGTTAATAAAAAACAGTTGAATAACAAAATAATTTTTTACGGCAGGGTTCCTTTTGCGGATATGGAAAAATATTACAAATTGGCAGATGCTTGTTTGTTAACATTGGATGGTAGTAACAAAATAGGGGAAACTTTACCTGTAAAAATGCAAGGGTATATGGCGGCAGGCAAACCTGTAATTGCAGCAATTAACGGAGCAGGGCAACAAACCATAAAGGAAAGTAACTGCGGTTTGGTAGCAGATTATAACGATAGTGATGGCTTGGCAAATATAATGCTGGACTTTATAAAAAACAAAGAAAAATATTCTTCTTACGGTGAAAATGCAAGAAAATATTTTAAAGAAAGTTTTACAAAAGAAAAACATTTTGAAGTACTTGAACAATTGCTGC
>NZ_CACWEU010000162.1:0-4810 GCF_902760015.1 Candidatus Ruminimicrobium bovinum | reverse complement strand
TTACGTCCGTCAGTATCCGGAAAAAAATATGTCATCGCATGTTTTGGGTATAGTTAATAAAAACGGAATCGGTTCCGAAGGAATTGAGAAAATATGTAATGACCGGCTTGCGGGGCAAAAAATAAAAATTAAAAGAAAAAGATTAGGTTCAAAAAATATTAATGATGAGTTTATTGACGAAAAAAATTTAACCGGGGCAGACGTTCAACTTACAATAGATAAAACAATACAATTTATAGCGGAACAGGAGCTTGAACAGGGAGTTAAAAGAAAAAAAGCAAAAAACGGAACCGTTATTGTTCAAAACCCGTATACCGGTGAAATATTGGCAATGGCCTCTTATCCGAATTATAATCCTTCAAACAAAATTACCAATTTGGAAATTTTAAGAAATCCCGCAATATCATTTGTTCGCGAGCCGGGTTCAACATTTAAAATAGTGGTTGCAGCAGCCGCTTTGGAAGAAAAAATATTTAAACCGACGGATAAAATAAATTGTGAAAACGGAAGATTTCAAGTCGGTAAAGATGTAATAAAGGACCATGAACGAAAGAATTTAATTACATTTACTCAGGTAATAGAATATTCATCGAACATAGGAACGGCAAAAATTGCTTTAAGATTAGGAAAGGAACAATTTTATAAGTATATAAAACTGTTCGGCTTCGGAAGCAAAACAGGAATAGATTTAAACGGTGAAGAAAACGGTCTTCTGAAAAATACTTCCCTATGGAGCGGAAGAAGTTTACATACAATATCATTCGGACAGGAAATATCCGCAACACCTATTCAAACAATAAACAGTTTTTCGGCAATAGCAAACGGCGGAATGTTAATGAAACCGACTATTATAAAAAGTATTGATGGAATTGAATACGGAAAATCCACACCCATACGCAGAGTAATATCCGAGGACGTAAGTTCACAAATGCTGAAAATTTTAAGAGGAGTTGTAGATAACGGAACCGGAAAAAGTGCAAAAATAGAAGGATATTCCGTAGCAGGCAAAACGGGGACTGCTCAAAAAATAGACAGAAGAACCGGGAAATATTCAAAAAAATATTATTTGGCTTCGTTTTGCGGAATTATTCCTGCTACAAAACCCAAAGTTGTAATACTTGTAATGTTGGATGAACCGGAAGGTGATTATTATGCGGCATCGGTTGCAACACCCATTTTTGCAAAAATAGCCGAACGGCTTATGCTGTATTTGAATGTAGAAAAAGACAATGAAACAAAAAAAATAAAAAAATAGAGAAAATTTATGATTTTATCGGAATTATTTTTTAACATTAAAGCTGCTTTTATCGGAAACAAAAACATCGATATTAAAGGACTTGAATACGACTCGCGAAAAATAAAACAAGGTTATTTATTTTTTGCTTTGGACGGAACACATGTAAAAGGCAGCGATTTTGCACAACAGGCAATTGCAAACGGAGCAGTTTGTATAGTATCAAATAAAGAAATAAAAAATTTGTCTGTTACGAATGTTGTCGTAGAAGACGTTTCGGATACAATGTCAAAAGCAAGTGCAAAATTTTACGGATATCCCGATAAACAAATGACAATAATAGGTGTTACCGGGACAAACGGGAAAACATCAATAACATATATGACCGAATCCGTATTTAAAAATTTCGGGATACCGATAGGGGTTATAGGAACAATAAATTACAGATACGGCAGTGTTGTTATTGAGGCACCCAATACTACACCGCAGTCTTTGGATTTGTTTAAAATGATGAGTGAAATGGTTTCACAAAATATTAAATATTTAATTATGGAAGTATCTTCTCATTCATTGGTTTTAGGAAGGGTAAAAGATATTGAGTTTGATATTGCGGTATGGACAAATTTAACCCGGGACCATCTTGATTTTCATAAAAACATTGAAAATTATTTTAATGCAAAATACATTTTATTTTCATCATTAAAAAATAACGAAAAAAACAATAAAAAGTATGCTATAATAAACTCCGATGATTTTTACGGTAAAAAAATAATTGAACGATTAACGGAAAAAGTAAATATTTTAACTTATTCAGTATATGATAAAACAGCTGATTTTAATGCGGATAATTTAAAACTTGATAATTCCGGAAGCGGCTTTGAATTAAAAAGCATATACGGCAATAAAAAAGTACAAACACCTCATATAGGGTTACATAATGTATATAATATTTTGGCCGTTATATGTATTTGCAAGGCAAATAATTTTAATTTTGATGAACTTATTTGTTCCGTAAAAAAAACAGCTTCTGCGCCCGGAAGATTTGAAAAAATAATTTCAAAACAAAAAGCCGTAACCGTTATAGTTGATTATGCTCACACGGACGATGCGCTTAAAAATGTTATTTCGGCAATTAAAAATTTGAAGCATAAAAGAATAATAACCGTATTCGGTTGCGGCGGGAACAGAGATAAAACAAAAAGGCCGAAAATGGCAAAAGTTGCATGTTTGATGAGTGATTTTGTTTTTATTACATCCGATAACCCGAGAGAAGAAGACCCGGTTGAAATAATAAAAGATATAGAAAAAGGTGCCGTAGAAACCGGCAATAAAAATTATAAAATAGTTATTGACAGAAGACAGGCAATAAAGCAGGCAATTGATTATGCGCAAAAAGATGATATAGTTTTACTGGCAGGAAAAGGACATGAAACTTATCAAATTATCGGAAGAGAAAAAATTCACTTTGACGACAAACAGGAAGCAAAGAACGTTTTAGGATTAAATAATTAAAATGGACAATTTATTTTTGAATGATTTAATAAACCGGACAAACGGTAAAGCTTTAAATTTTACCGAAAATAAAAAAATAAACAATATAAGTATTGATACAAGAACAATAAAAGAAAACGATGTTTTTGTTGCAATCGAAGGTAAAAGTTTAGACGGACATAATTTTATACCCGAAGCAATAAACAAAAAAGCATCCGTTATTATTTATTCAAAACAGGATATTGACACTTCAAATAAATCAATTGTTTTTATTAAGGTAAAAGACACGTCATTAGCATTGGAACAAATTGCAAAACACTACAAAGAAAAATTTAAAAATGTTTTTACCGTTGCAATTACCGGTTCCAACGGAAAAACCACAACAAAAGAATTTATTGCAAGTATTTTTAAACAAAAAGATGTTACTCTTAACAACGAAGGTAATTTCAATAACAGAATAGGAGTACCTTTAACCGTTTTCAAGTTAACGGAACAACATAAATATGCCGTTATAGAAACGGGAACTTCCGAATTCGGCGAGATAGAAGCATTAAGTAATATAGTTTGCCCCGATTGTGCGGTTTTAACAAATATAGGAGATTCTCATCTTGAATTTTTTAAAAACAGGGAAAATGTTTTAAAAGAAAAAATACATATTATCGATAATCTTTCAAAAAACGGTTTTGTGGTTTTAAATACTGATGATATTTATTTACACAAAATATTACCGTCAATAAAACAAGATGTTATAACTTACGGTTTTACAAAAGAAGCAAATGTTCGTGCGGATAATATAAAACTATCTGATGATAATCCTTCGTTTGATCTGTTCATAAACGGTAAATTTATAACAACGTTATCCGTGACAATGAAAGGAAAATTCAATGTTTTAAATTCTTTGGCGGCAATAGCCGTAGCATATAAATTAAATTTTTCAATTGAAGATATAAAACGTGCTTTATTAAATTTTAATCCGCCTAAAATGAGAATGCAAACAATTGAAATCAAAAATAAAATGAAGGCGATAAACGATGCATATAATGCAAATCCGTGCTCAATGGAAAACTCAATATTAAGTTTAAAGGATTCTTATCCGAAAAGTGCAGCAATTTTAGTTCTCGGCGATATGCTTGAGTTGGGAGAAAATTCCGATAATTTTCACAAGCAATTGGGGAAAACAATAAATGAACTTGATTATGTAAAATCCGTTTATTTATTCGGAAACAAAGTAAAATTCACAAAAGACGAAATAAAAAACAAAAAAGTATTTTTATTTGAGGAAAACAATTCTTTAAACGAAACAAAAATGTTTAAAGAAATAGAAAAAGATTTTGAAAATAATGCAATAATTTTGTTTAAAGCTTCAAGAGGAATAAAGTTGGATAAAATATATAATAATTTTATATTAAAATATAAATAAAAGGAGAATTTATGCTGTATCATTTATTATATCCTTTAAGTGAATATTGGACACCGTTAAATATTTTTCAATATATAACATTCAGAGCAGGCGGAGCAATTTTAACAAGTTTAATAATTACATTTATTATTGCACCGTATATTATTAAAAAATTAAAAAAACATAAAATAGGTCAGCCGGTTAGGGACTATGCTCCCTCGAACCATCAGCAAAAAGCAGGCACTACGACAATGGGCGGCATTATTGTTATAATATCGGTTGTAATTTCAACACTTCTTTGGGCAAGACTTGATAACGATTTAATTTTACTCCTTTTATGTGCAACAATTGCTTTCGGTTCAATAGGTTTTTTAGATGATTATTTGAAGCTTGTAAAAAAAGACCCGAAAGGATTATCGGCAAGAAAAAAACTTATTTTTCAAAGTATTATTACTTTGGCAATAGTAGGTTATTTGTTTTTCTTTCCGGTCAATGACAAATTTGCAACGTCGTTAAGTATTCCTTATTTAAAAAACGCCATTATAAATTTATCATATTTTTATTATATTCTTGCCTTTCTTGTGATAGTAGGCAGTTCAAATGCCGTTAATTTAACCGACGGGCTTGACGGACTTGCTACCGGCAACATCATTATAGTTGCCGCAACATTAGGACTGTTTGCTTAT
>NZ_CACWEU010000161.1:0-2805 GCF_902760015.1 Candidatus Ruminimicrobium bovinum | reverse complement strand
CAGTTCTTTTTTTTGTTTGGATGACTTTATAATGGTAACGGAAAATCAATATGTTACAAGCTTATCCTGGAACAATATTGCCGATATATTTTCAAAAGCTTATTATAAACTTTATCATCCGTTGGTTACAATTTCATTTGCAATAGAATATCATTTCTTTAAATTAGATCCTTACATATATCATATAACGAATATTTTATTACATATACTGAATACTTTTTTTGTTTTTTTTATATTTTTAAAATTAACAAAATCATATTTTAAATCTTTTATAATTTCTTTGTTTTTTGCCGTATATCCGACAAATGTTGAAGTTGTAGCATGGATTAGCGCAAGAAAAGATTTACTTTTTTGTTTTTTTTATTTAATTTCAATTTTGTGTTATATAACAAATTACAATAATAAAAAAATTATTTTTTATTTTTTATCTTTAATATCTTTTTTAGCTGCCTGTTTTTCAAAACCTATGGCCGTAACATTACCCGTTATAATAATTTTAATTGATTTTTTTTATAATCAATCTTTTTCTTTTAAAAAAAATATAAAAAAATATATTCCTTTTTTTACAATATCAATTTTATTTTGTTTAATGACATTAAATATTTATTATGACGATGTAAATAAAATTGGTTTACCTTTATTTGAACAAATATTAAAAATATTAAATGCACACTATAACCTTTTATTTTATATTTTCAAAGCAATATATCCTTTTAATCTTTCATGTATGTATCCTGCATTTTATTCTAATACAATGCCTCCGTTATATATTTTATATTCTCCGGCAATTGTTTATTTGTTATTTCTGTTTGTTATATTAAGTTTAAAATATAATAAAAAAATATTCTTTGGAATGATGTTGTTTACCGTAACAATATTACCCGTGATAGGATTATTAAAAAATTTAAGCACATCGGATGTGGCATGCAGATATTGTTATTTGCCTTATTTGGGCTTGTTTTATATTTTTGCCGAAATAATTTATTTTATTTATGAAAATATAAAATTTAATAAAATAAAATATTTTTATTTGATTTTGGTATCTTGTATTTTTACTTTTTTTGGATATTCGTCCTATAAAAGAACAATTTTATGGACAAATAATTTAAACCTTCTTAATTATGAAACAGCTCTTTATCCGGATACGAACTATTTGGCTTATTTATGCAGAGGTAATTTTTATTTAGATAATAAAAATTTTGAACAGGCCGAAAAAGATACTTTAAAGAGTTATAAAATTTTTGGCATTGAGGATAATATTATTTTTCAAATTGCAAAAATTCAAGAAATTGAAGGCAATTTTGATTCGGCAAAAGCAAATTTGTTGCAGATTCGAAAAAATAATACAATTTATGTAAAAGCGGTTGAAAATATAGCTGCAATTATGTATTATTACGAGGAAAGAAAGCAAGACGCAATAAATATGCTTGAAGACATAATAAATACGTATAAATATTTCCCTGTCGGAAGTGAGATATACTTTGTTTTGGGAAAGATGTATTATGAAAATAAAGAATATGAAAGAGCATTGGATAATTTTAATAAAAATTTGGAAACGGATAAATTAAATAAAGAATCCTATTTGTTTATTGCCAATATATACGAAGAATTAAAAGATTTTGATAATGAAGAAAGAATCCTTACGGAAGGTTTAAAAAATATTAAAGAGAATAATGTTGATTTATATAATTTACTTGCCAAACTTTATTGCGAAAACAATAATTTTAAAAAAGCTTATGACGTAATTGAAGAAAGTTTAAAACTGTATCCGAATAATGTTACGGCTTATTATTTTTTGGGAAACATATTCGGCTTAAACAATAATTATAAATCGGCTTTAGTAAATTTTACGATGGCAATTTTACTTTCAAAAGATAACGGAGCATATTTTTATGCAAGAGCAGCTGCTTTTATGAATTTGAATAAATATGAACTTGCAAAAAAAGATATGGAAAAATCTTTAAAAAAAGGGTTTAATATAGGGATAGCTGATTTAAAAAAAGATATTGAAAAAATAAAAAATAAATAGGAGAGATGTAAAAATGAAATTATTAGCATTTTTAATTATTATTTTCGGAGTTTTTTGGTTTTTCTTTAGTCCTAAACCCGTAGTTATAAATGATAGTGTTTTAAATAATGACGAATATTCTAATTTAAATGATGATGAACCGAAAAGAAAAAAATTAGCCGATATGGACATGAGAGACTTGAATAACGGAGTAAATTCGGGCTTGGATAAAATTGACAGCACTATTGACAATATAACATCAAAAACAAAAGAAGCGGCATCACCGTTTTTGGAAAATGAAAATGTAAGAAGTTTTATTGAAGGGTTTAAAATAAGATGGCAAAATTTTAAAGTATGGACATCAAATCTTCCAATAATAAAGCAATACAGAAAATCAATATATTCGGATGAAAATTGGAGAAATGAAATGGATGCTACGGATTTTGCCGATTATACAAATAAAAATTCAACCGGTGCAAAAATGTTAAGAGAAGGGACAAAGGAGTGGAAAAAACTATAACAAAAGCCATTCTGTTATAATCTGTAGTTTTCATATATCCGTTCGTCCGTATATCAAAAATTTGTTTCGCAAATTTTTATATGAAAAAATTTTATATTTTAATACTGTTCATATTATGCTTTTTTTATGCGGTTGATATTAATGCAGAAGAAAAAATTGAAAACTCTTCTCAAAAACAAAATAATATACAAATAATAAAATCCTCTGTTACAAATATACAAGGAGCAACCGATAATATTGAAGTGTCTTCCGATTCGTTAAAAACAGATGTTGTTTT
>NZ_CACWEU010000160.1:0-2403 GCF_902760015.1 Candidatus Ruminimicrobium bovinum | reverse complement strand
TTTGCATTTATAAGTTGAACTTTACCTTGTCTCCTTTTCTCTTTTTTGTTTTTTAATACCCAAACATATGTTGCTATTCCCGTGTTATAAAAAATATCGTTTGGTAATGCAATTATTGCTTCCAGCAAATCGTTTTCTAAAATATATCTTCTAATATCTGAAGGTCCTGAACCTGCATCACCCGTAAATAACGGTGAACCGTTATGAATAATAGCAACTTTACTACCGCCTTGGCTTTTATCTTTCATTTTAGCAATTGCGGTTTGTAAAAATAACATTTGTCCGTCACCTACAGATGGTAACCCTGCACCGAACCTTCCACCAGCTCCTAAAGCAGCTTCTTTTTCTACAGCTTTTTTATCGTTTTTCCATTCTCTTCCGAAAGGTGGATTAGATAATATATAATCAAACTGTTCGTTTTTGAACTTATCATCGGATAATGTGTTACCATTTTTTATTTTGTCGGCATCGTTACCTTTAATAAGCATATCTGCTTTACATATTGCAAAAGTTTCATCATTAATTTCCTGTCCGAAAGGAAGTAATGTAGCTGAACTATTTAATTTTTTCAAATAATCTTCTGCAACGGAAAGCATTCCACCCGTACCACAAGCAGGGTCATAAATTGTTTTTGCAACATTTTTAGTTAAAACATCGTTATCGTTAGTAAATAGTATATTTACCATAAGTTCTATAACTTCTCTTGGTGTATAATGTTGCCCTGCATCTTCATTATGAGCTTCGGAAAATTTTCTGATTATTTCTTCAAAGATATATCCCATTTCCAAATTAGAAATTTTGTCGGGATGTAAATCTGCTTTCGGTGTAGTAAATTCTTGTATAACAATATACAACAAGTTTTTATCTGCTAATGTTTGTATTTCATTATCAAATTTAAACTTTTCTATAATCTGTTTAACATTTTCGGAAAAACCATTTATATAGTTTCTAAAATTAGCTTCAATGTTATTTGCATCGTCAAGTAAAGTTTCAAAAGTGTATTTACTTATATTATAAAAGGCATAGCCTGATGTTTTTTTCAAAAAATCTGATTTCATAGGCATTTCGTTAAGCATAAATTCATTTTTTTCTAAAACAGCTTGTTTTGTTTTAGCTAATATACAATCAAATCTTCTAATAACGGTAAAAGGTAAAATAACTTTTCCGTATTCGTGCGGTTTATAAACACCTGTAAGTTTATCTGCAATAGCCCATATTAGATTTGCTTTTTCATTTACATTTGAAGTTAAACTCATAGATACTCCTTTTGTGTATGCTGTGAAAATAGAAACTGATACTTTTTAATTTTACCAAATTTAACCTACAAGTCAAAGTAAAAATGGCTTATTTAAGTGATAAAATTAAATTCATATACGGATTATTATATTAAACTATTTAGACAATGTCGTAAAGCATTTTTTTACTTTTTTATTATTTAATTTTATATGCTTATTCAATTAACAAAAGAAAATCACATAATTTATAATGATTTTAAAGAAATCTCAAACTGAAGTTTACTTTAATAAAACTATATTTAAATTTAAATATAAAAAAATGTAAATCGCAATATGTTTTTATTATGATATGATTTATATAAATAGAAAAATGTATGACAAATTTTACAAATACACCTTTTATTTTTACAAAGCTATAATTTACAGCATAAAATCATAATTATAAATTTATTTTTTGTTATTATAAAAATTTCAGATAATTTTATTGTAATACAAAATTCACCGGATTACACTTTTGTATTTTATAATGAGTGTCACTATTGATGAAATTTGTCATTGTTTGTATATCTTTATCAAACAATTTGGTTTTATCGTAAGTTGTTCTGAATAAAAAACTTATACCTGAATTCTTAATTAAATTTATACTTTGTTTTATTGAAAAAGTATCAACCGCAACACAACAAACTAAATTGTATTTATCAAAAGTTGCTTTTATATCCATAGCAATAAAATCTACCAACTTTTGATTTATAATTTGTTCCAATATTTGCGGATTAGAACCGTTAGTATCAAGTTTTCCCAAAAAGCCCATAGACTTAACTTTTTTTATAAAGTTAATTAAATCCGGTTGTAATGTCGGTTCGCCCCCTGTTATTACAACGGCATCCAACTGATTTTTTCTGCTTTCAAGGAAAGCAAAAACTTGTTCTTCCTGTATAGATTCCCGATACATATTAGGATAAACCAGTTCAGGATTATGACAATAAGAACATCTAAAATTACAACCTTGTGTAAAAACAATAGCTGAAGTTTTATTTGGAAAATCTATAAATGAAAATTTTTGTAATCCGCCTATTTTCATAAAAAATACTCCGTATTTTGATGTATGGATATACAGACTAAAATTGCTTTATATCTTTGAGACATAAAAGAAGAGGATATTTCTATC
>NZ_CACWEU010000159.1:0-2097 GCF_902760015.1 Candidatus Ruminimicrobium bovinum | reverse complement strand
TTCTGTATCTTCAATAACTTTGATAACAATTCTGTCACCTAATGGTTTAATCATGATTTCTCTCCTTTTTTACCTACTACACTTACACTACATTTATATAACAGTTTTTAAAAATAATTAAAATTTTTAAGGAAAAATTAATTATTTAATAATCTTATTTTATTTGTATCGGATTAATATTTTTATCAAAAATAATGTCAGAAACAACGCTTAAATAATATTCATTTTTAAAAATAGCAGTATAAGAATCCTTTACCTGTGTTCCTAATTTATATGATGCCTCTTTTAAAGTCCAAAAAGTATAAAATTTATCTGAATTCTCAAAATTTTGACCATAGTGTTGTGATAATTTTTCAAAATCACGCTCTTTTGCATATTCAATATCTATTCCGCAACTATGTTCATCAAAACACGCAATTACATAATCTTTTGAATGAGAAAGACAAAAATTTAAATCAGAATTTTCGAATTCCGGTTTCCCATTTTTATTGACAACAATTGTTGTATCTTCGATTTTATATATTTTCTTAGCAACATTTTTTATCAGATATCTGCCGATTGAATATTCCCAAAAACGTTTTTCACTATTGAAATTCTTATCGGCATAATCATTCAAAAAATCTTTGTCATGCATATTTTTAAATTCATTAATATCAATATAATAAATATTCATAAAAGCTCTTAAATATTGTGCATACTGTCAAAAATCTCTTTTTTCTGAACCCAAACTTCCATTCCCATTTCTGCACCGGTATTTGTAACGGCCTCTTTAATTTCTTTAAATGAATAAGTAGATTTTTCAATGTCACAAAGCATAAACATTACAAAATGCCCCTGCATAAGCGTTTGTTTAATATCTTCAATATTTACTTCATATTTGGCTAGGGCAGCCGTTAATGCCGCAACTATACCAACTTTATCCGCACCTGAGAGCGTAACTATTATTTTTGTTTCTTCCATTTTTTATCCTCTTATATTACAAATTTTATCACATAAGGAGGCATGTTTGCAATAATAGGTTTTACTTCTTTATAATAAATAATAATTTTGTAAAATTGTAATATTGTAATATTACTTAACATTTTTTTCTTAGAAAAGGCAATTTTTTAAATAAAAAAAACTTTATATACATGTAAACACGACGTTAGGATATAAGAAAAATAAGGAGAAAAAATTATGAGTATTATTAATGGATGTTCCGCAAGAAACAATTGCACACAAAATTCCGATGACGGGAAAATTACTGCAAATATTAATGGAAAAACAGTTAAAGTTTGTTCAACCGGAAATCCGGAAAAAGATGCAGAAAGAATTGCTCAAGTTGCAGGTTGTTCTGTACAAGAGGCAAAGCAAGCATTAGAGACTCAATATGGTAAACCTCAGCAGTCGAATCAAAGTGGCGGATGCAGCAGCACTAAAATAGGCAGCATGCTATCAGGTGAAACGTCTTGGTAATAATTAATTTTACTAATATTAAGAAGCGAGTGAAAAAACACTCGCTTTTTTAATTTGGATTATTTATGTTAAGTTTTATTAAAGGTATTTTTCTTGTTTTTAAAGGATTTTTTGAAAATTTATAAAAAAATTTAAAATAAATTTAGCAATTTTATATACAAATTATACTTTATATAAATACAAAGAGGATATGTAATCTATATAAATATTTAAGGAGAAAATATGACGACTTTAAACGGAGTTGACTTTACAAAAACAGGAAATCCTGTTGAGGATTTAAAGAATTATGCAACAGCAAGAGGAATTAGCGAAACTGAAGCCAAATCTGAATTAGAAGCAGAATATGGTGTCGCAGAGGCTGTAAAAAATTCACAAGATGAAAATAATATATCAGTAGATGGCAATTCATTTAATTTATCAGACAATGAATCTCTTTTGGAATTTTTAAAAGGTGCTATTGCAAAACTGATGGAAAATACCGGTGCTGACACAAAGAACAGTAATAATGAGCAAAAAGTAACAATTGACGGAGAAGAATTTACCCTTACAGGTGATCCTGAAGCAGATGCTCAAACCGTTGCAGACAAATTAGGAATAACTCTTGATGAGGCAAAAGAAAAATTAAAAGCAGAATTGGGTGAG